>JAUICT010000393.1 GCA_030429325.1 Bacteroidia bacterium | reverse complement strand
TAATTGTGGCTTTGCTCCACCTCTATTTTTTATGGTTGGAAATGTTCGCATGGACCACAAAGGCAAAAAAGGTTTTTCGCCAATTCCCCGAAGATTTGTTCGAACCCACCAAAACCCTAGCTGCCAACCAGGGCCTGTACAATGGGTTTTTGGCAGCGGGACTATTATGGTCCTTAATCATCCAAGACCCCATTTGGCAGGTAAATGTAGCCCTGTTCTTTTTAGGTTGCGTTGCCGTTGCTGGTATTTATGGTGCCCTTACCGCATCCAAAAAAATATTTGTGGTACAAGGGTTGCCCGCTTTGTTGGGTATAGTTCTGTTTCTCTTGTATCTTTTCTTTTGAAAACCTTCTTTTTCCCTCCTAGATTATTCGTAGTTTTGAAAAAATATAACAATTCACGATTAAAAAGTTATAAATGTCAAACGTAGCAACTGCTTTTGGAATGGATGAAGCCCTAAAGGAACTGGGCCTAAGTGAAATAAATAATGGGACTTCCACAGGAAAAGATTGGTTTTCCAACGGACAGATCATCGAATCCTATTCCCCAGTGGATGGTGCCCTTATTGGAAAGGTAAAAGCCACCACCCAAGAAGACTATGAAAAAGTGATCAGCACTGCACAAAAAGGTTTTAAGGCGTGGAGGACAATGCCTGCTCCCCAACGTGGCGAAGTGGTTCGCCAGTTCAATGATGAACTTCGACGTTTAAAGGAACCTTTGGGCAAGTTGGTTTCCTACGAAATGGGAAAAAGCTACCAAGAAGGTCTGGGAGAAGTTCAAGAGATGATAGACATCTGCGATTTTGCTGTGGGGCTATCCAGACAATTGCACGGCCTTACCATGCACAGTGAGCGCCCAGGTCACCGGATGTACGAACAATATCACCCGCTTGGCGTAGTCGGAATTATTTCCGCATTCAACTTTCCGGTTGCCGTTTGGTCTTGGAACACTGCCTTGGCATGGGTCTGTGGTGATGCCTGCATTTGGAAAGGCTCCGAGAAAACTCCAATGACCTCTGTTGCCTGCCAAAACATTGCTGCACGCGTATTTGCCAAAAATGGTGTGCCCGAAGGGATTTCATGCTTAATCACCGGAGACTATACTGTTGGCGAATTCATGACCAAGGACGAGCGCATTCCATTGATTTCTGCTACCGGTTCTACCCGAATGGGTAAAATCGTGGCCAGAACCGTTGGGGAACGACTAGGAAAAACCCTGTTGGAACTTGGCGGAAACAACGCTATCATTGTAACTCCCGATGCTAACATAAAAAATACCGTGATAGGTGCCGTATTTGGCGCAGTGGGTACCTGCGGGCAACGTTGTACCTCAACCCGTAGACTGATTGTACATGAAGATGTATTCGACAAAGTGAAAAATGCCATTGTGGATGCCTACAAACAAATACGAATCGGGAACCCCTTGGATGAAAACAACCATGTGGGACCACTTATCGACAAAGATGCCGTGAAGAACTATCTCAATGCCTTGGAAAAAGTAAAGGAAGAAGGCGGGAAAGTTTTGGTTGAAGGCGGAGTACTGGAAGGCGAAGGCTATGAAAGTGGATGCTATGTAAAACCAGCTATCGCAGAGGCCAAAAACCACTTTGAGATTGTCCAGCATGAAACCTTTGGCCCAGTCCTGTACCTCCTAAAATACAACGGCGACCTTAAAAACGCCTTGGAAATGCAAAATGGGGTTAGACAAGGGTTGTCCTCGGCCATCATGACCAATAATTTACGTGAGGCCGAACGCTTCCTTTCGGTAGAAGGTTCAGATTGTGGAATTGCCAATGTGAATATTGGAACTTCCGGTGCGGAAATCGGTGGAGCCTTCGGAGGGGAAAAAGAGACCGGCGGTGGTCGTGAAAGCGGCTCGGATGCCTGGAAAATATACATGAGACGTCAGACCAATACCATTAACTATACTACTGAACTTCCTTTGGCGCAAGGCATTAAATTTGATTTGTAACGCGCTGGCAGTTCAACTTATAAAAAGCCCGGAGAAATATCCGGGCTTTTCTTTTTTATGAATTCATCATTCCTTTGATGTAATCTATAATGGATTTGAATTACAATTGCCGCTAAACAAAGTCGCCCATTTAGGATGAACACTAAACGGGCGATCTTAAAAAACCAACTTAACTAACTCAAACTTAGTTTGATTAAACCCTATTTCAATGCCGGAACCTAGTCGGGAGAAATAGGGTTTCTTACCTAATATTTGCGACGAATTTCTTACTATTTGAGGAATCTTCTAAAGGCATTCGTATCAGTGGTAGTAAAAAGTGTATGATTGGCCTTTTTAACCCTGTTTTCCGTTTCCACATCTTGTAATCTGTGTACAGCAAACACCTAAAAGGCTCAATTTCTTAACATTAAATCAATAATTTTAAGATTTTTTTAATATTTTGTATGTGGTATTCATAAACCTTTTCAACCTCGACCAATGGATTTTCAAGACGCAAATACGTGGTATTGGATTATCTTGGCGCTTACCTGTATAGTTGCAGGTGTTTTGGGCTATTTATTTGGAAAATCCGATGTTCCCTCGGCACCCGATAATTTCAGTGAATTGAGCAAACTGGATATAGAAAATGCCAAACTACGGGCCGATTTGGAAATTTGCAAAAAACGATTGTCCGCAACCAACACTTCCAAAGTAAGTCCCAAAGTATCCAATAAAATTGCCCATACACCCACACCACAGTTTAATGCAGATGCCGCCCGGACCGCATTGGGCAAAAAGGTGAAATTGGACGACCTGAAAATTGTTGAAGGCATTGGACCCAAAATAGAGACGCTCTTCCATAATTTCGACATCAAAACTTGGAAGGCCCTGTCGGAAACCTCGGCCGATACATGCCAAGAAGTATTGGATTCGGGGGGTAAAAGATTTAGAATCCATGATCCTGCCTCATGGCCCATGCAAGCCAAAATGGCCTATGAAGGACATTGGGAACAATTGTCCGAATGGCAAGAAAAACACAGGGCCGGGAAGTTTTAGATCACCGCAAAAACCCCTTAGATCATCCCGTTGGCAGTAACCCACTTGAAAGTATACTGCTCCTCTGAAAATTTCATTCGCTCAGCAATCCGTTGT
>JAUICT010000392.1 GCA_030429325.1 Bacteroidia bacterium | reverse complement strand
AAACGAGCGTACTATTCCTCCCATGAATACCAAGGCATAAATAGAGTACAAAATTTGCTTGGATGACCAAGCGTCTTCAAGACCGGGCCAACTCAATAGAAATAGCCCCAAACTGATCACGGAAAACCCGATAATGCAGGTCACCAGAAGATTTCGTTTTTCCCGTTGATCTACCACATGCCCAGCAAACAGGGCCATACCCACGGCGGGAATCACCTCCATCAACCCAATGATTCCCAAAGAGAGTGGGTCTTTGGTCAAGGAATACACTTGCCATTCAATAACGATAAACTGCATGGACCAAGCAAAGACCATGGCAAATCTGACCAGCAAAAATATATTGAACTCCTTATATCTGAGCGCCGCGTAGGGGTCCATAAATGTCTAGCGAATATCTCTTAGTTTCAATTGAAGGCTCACCGTTCCGTTCCACTCATTTTCATCTAACGAAAATACGGCATCAAAAGGTTTTTTATCCTTGATTTGATTCAATTTATTTCCAAGGTTGAAGCCTATGGCTCCAATGGGTTGCGAACCTTTTTGGGTCAAGGAAGCTTTCAAATGTTTTTCATCTTCACCAACCCCTCTGGCATAACCAGTATCCTGTAACCCTTCGGCCATAAAAATGGGGGTCATATTGCCCGGGCCAAAAGGGGCAAACTGCTTTAGTATGCGCATCAATTTTGGAGTGATTTGATGTATTGAAATTTTGGCATCAATAGAAATTTCTGGCTGCAATAGCTTAGGGTCGATGGTTTCTGAAACTACTTTCTCGAACTGCTTTTTAAAGGTGTCGTATTGCTCTTCCAAAAGGGTAAGCCCAGCTGCATACATATGTCCGCCAAATTGCTCCAAACAATCGGAACAACCTTCTAAGGCGTTGTAAATATCGAACCCTTTCACGGATCGGGCCGATGCCGCCAATTTCTCCCCACTTTTGGTAAAGACCAATGTAGGTCGGTAATAGGTTTCGGTAAGTCTGGAAGCCACAATGCCTATGACGCCCTTATGCCAGTTTTCATTGTATACCACAGAGGTGAATCGGTCTTCCTCGGCATTGTCCTGAATCTGCAACAGCGCCTCCTTAGTGATCTCTTGATCCAAACTTCTTCGTTCCGCATTAAAGGATTCTATGTCCTGCGCAAATTTTTGGGCTGTGTTGAAATCCATTTCGGTCAACAGCTCCACGGCATGTTGCCCATGTTTCATTCGTCCTGCTGCATTGATCCTTGGTGCAATGATGAACACCACATCCGTAATGGTCAAGGTGGTTTTCCTGACTTGATCAATGATGGCCTTGATACCCATCCTTGGGTTTGAGTTGATTACTTGAAGTCCAAAATGGGCCAACACCCTGTTTTCCCCTGTCATCTGCACAATATCTGCCGCTATGGCCGTGGCCACCAAATCCAAATACAAAACAAGGTCTTCCGCAGTTTTACCCTGTCGGGAGGCCAGAGCCTGGATGAGTTTAAACCCTACACCACATCCACAGAGTTCCTTGTAGGGGTATGGGCAATCATCCTGTTTGGGGTCGAGAATGGCTATGGCATCGGGGAGTGAATTTCCGGGTCTGTGGTGATCACAGATGATAAAGTCGATACCTTTTTCCTTGGCGTACTGCACCTGTTCAATGGCTTTTACGCCACAATCCAAGGCAATGATCAATGAAATGTCATTGTCCTCAGCAAAATCGATTCCCTGCAAGGACACACCATACCCTTCCGAATACCGATCAGGGATATAGATGGCCACATTGGGATAATTTTCCAATAGGAACGAGCTCATCAAGGCCACGGCCGTTGTCCCGTCCACATCATAATCGCCATACACCAAAATATTCTCTTGGTTCGCCATGGCCAATTCAATACGGGCCACTGCCCTGTCCATATCCTTCATCAAAAAAGGGTCGTGCAGATGGGATAATTTCGGACGAAAAAAGTGTTTGGCCTCTTCGTAATTGGTAATGCCTCTCTGCAAAAGTAGGTACGCTACCAATTCCTCAACATTCAATTCCTTTGAGAGTTGGGAAATAGCTTCTTGTGAAGGTTTGGGTTTTAGGGTCCAACGCATCATCTTGGTTTTTAGGTGTCGTCAGTTCGAGTGTTTCGAGCTTGGCTCGAAATGTATCGAGAACCGATTATTGAAACTTCTTTTTGGCAAGATTGGGCAACGCATCATACTGACCGTTTATGAGGGCTTCCTTTTTAGCTTTTGACCACTTTTTTATCTGTTTTTCCTTTTGAATGGCCAATTCAATTTGTGTAAACTTAGCATAAAAAACCAATTCTACGGGTCTTCTTGAAAAAGTATAACTTGTTGAACGCTTCCCGACAATGTGTTCTTCGATTCTTTTCTCAAGATTGGAGGTTACGCCTGTGTAATATGTTGCATCAGAACATTTTAAAATGTAGACATAAGATAATTTCATGTATTTGGCACTTCTCGATACAATTCCGGCTTTGCCAGAACCACTCGAAGTGACGAAATTTACTTGTGATGAAAAACCGTCTTGATCTCCAATTGGGCAAACCGTCTGAACATCTCCATTACCCCGCAGTATTTTTCCACGGAAAGATCTACCGCTCTTTGGAGTTTGTCCTCTTTTAGGTTGGACCCATAAAAATGGTATTCAATGACCACTGAATCATAATATTTGGGATGCTCATCAGTGAGGTTGGCGATGGTTTCAATGGTAAAATCGTCCACCTCAAGTTTCATTTTTTTAATCAACGAGGCCACATCCAATCCAGAACAACCGGCCAAACCCGACAACATAAGTGCCTTGGGACGCAAGCCTGAACCTTCCCCACCATCGTCCGGCCCTGCATCTATTCTTAAATTGTGTCCCGAAGGATTATTGCTTTCAAAGGCCATTCCGCCCAACCATTTGGTAGTGATGTGATTTGTCATGGAGTCAAAAAATTTTGTTTCTTGTAGATGTCAAAAATACAATTTAAAATCGCACTTATGGCCTTAGTAACTCCCCTTGACCCCAATCATGACCCAGAAACCAAACAGCTTGCCGAGTTCTTTAATGAAACCTTAGGGTTTTGTCCCAATTCGGTATTGACCATGCAGCACCGACCTGCCATTTCCAAGGCGTTTA
>JAUICT010000391.1 GCA_030429325.1 Bacteroidia bacterium | reverse complement strand
TATGGGGATTGGGCAATCATATCCTGAACCACACCAATAATTTTTAGAGGTTCACTCGGATTTTCAGTGTCCTCATCCTTTAAAAGTTTACCAACAGGGTCTTTAAGCCCCATATATTTTACAGCAGTTTCGTTGAGCAGAACAGCATTGGAATCCGAAGGAAATTCCCTTGAAAAATCCCTGCCTTCCACGATTTTAAGGTTGAGCGATTTGGCATATTCGGGGGAAACTTCCGTATAGGCCAAATCTTCCTGAAACCCTTCTGGCTTACCTTCCCAAGTCCATCCACTTCGGTTGGACCAAATGTTGGTGGTTGGGCTACTGGAGGATGACATTTCAACAACGGCCCCGGAAGCAATGAATTCATTGCGCATTAATTCGTATTTCCCAGTAAAGTCTTGGCTCATGACCGGAATTTGTACCAAGCCTTCGCGATCGTACCCAATAGGTCGGTTTTTAGCGTGGTTGATTTGCTGCATTACGATGACAGTTCCGATGATAAAGGCAACCGAAACGGTAAATTGCAGCACGACCAAAATTTTTCTGGGCAAACCGGAATGCTTTCCAGCCTTGAAGGTGCCCTTGAGCACATCAACAGGCCTGAAGGAGGAAAGGTATAGGGCTGGATAGCTTCCCGCCAGCAGGGCAGTAGCTACAATAAAAAGGATGGAGATTGCCCAGAAGCTTGGAAGTGTCCAAGGGAAATCTATTTCCTTTCGGGCCAGCTCATTGAATCCACCCAAGGATATCACAACAATAAGAACGGCAATGACAAAGGCAAACAGGACCACTAAAAAGGATTCTCCCAAGAACTGGTTGATCAATTGCCCACGCTGGGATCCAATGGACTTTCGTATACCAACTTCCTTGGCCCTTTTTTCGGAACGGGCGGTACTAAGGTTCATAAAGTTGATACAGGCCAAAAGCAATACGAATACCCCAATGATGCCAAACAACCAAACGTATTTGATACGTCCGCCCACTTGCTTCCCATTTTCAAAAAAATTACGGAGATGCCAGTCGTCCATGGGAAGCAACATCAGTTGTGGGTTAAACTGTGCGGTATCTTCGTTTAAATCTTTTTTTACATCTTTAATGACCGATGTAACCCTTTCCATAGTAGTATTATCGGCTATTTGAACAAACATCTGGAAGGAATTGTTCCCCCATTGGTCCTCGGCATTTTTGAGCCATTCCGCCGTGGTCAGATATTTATCCCAAGGCATGAGATAGTGCATGTCATTAAAAGAGGCATTAAAAGGGATGTCCTCATAGATTGCGGTGACCATCATATCATACTGACTGTTGACTTTGATGACTTTTCCAATAGGCTCCTCATTGCCAAAAAGGGCGTTGGCCGTGGAAGCGGAGAGCATAATGGAATTGATCTCCCTGAGACCGTCCTTTTCTCCTTTTATGATGTTTAGGTCAAACATTTCAGGCGCCTCCCGTTGCATAAAGTTTCCGGTTCTTGAAATACTGGTCTCCTTGTACTTCAGATATTGGGAGTTGGTCCATGAGGCCATTACTAAGCGCTTGAAATTGTCCATATACCCATCTCGGAATGCTTTTTCCAAGGGACGGGGAATGGCAGGGCCTGTACCGGTTTCCCCATTAAAGGTCTGCGATTGGAATATCTGTGCGATAGTGTCTTTATTGGAGAAATAATCGTTATGGGTGAGTTCATCCTGCATCCAAAGGCCAATGATAAGGGCAACCGCCATGCCCAAGGCCAATCCACCCACATTTATTATGGTATACGCCTTGTGTTTGGTTAGGTTTCTCCAGGCAATTTTTAAATAGTTCTTTAACATGATGGTTTTGTTTTTTGATGATGATTATTCTGTTCTAAGGCTTTTTACTGGATTAGTCATGGCAGATTTTAAAGCCTGAAACCCAATAGTGAGCAACGTCACCAACATAGCCAATATACCAGCCAAGGCAAATGCCCATAAAGGGATTGGAATATGATAGGCAAAATCATTGAGCCACTCTGCCATAAAATAATAGGCCACGGGTGATGCAATTAGGACGGCAATGACAATAAGTTTCAAGAAATCTTTGGATATCAATAAGATGATATTATTGATACTGGCCCCAAGTACTTTTCGGATACCGATTTCCTTTTTTCGCTGCTTGGCCATAAACGTGGCCAGACCAAACAGCCCCAAACAGGACAGCAAAATGGAAATTAGGGCAAAATAATGGGCCAAGGTCCCTGTCAAGGTTTCGGTACGGTAATTTGCAGCGTATTCTTCATCCAGAAAATCGTAGTGTAACGGAAAATCTGGAAGGACACTTTTAAACACAGCCTGAACAGAGGTCAAAGCTGTTTCGGTTTTATTGCCATCCAACTTTATAAATAGAGTGCCGGCACCTTCGGGCTCCAACAGAAAAACCGTTGGTTGTATGGTTTGATAGAGTGAACGATTGTGAAAATCTTTAAGGACACCTATGATCTGTCTTTGTGCCCCCCAAAACTGGACGGTTTTTCCAACGGGCTCATTGCCCAAACCCATGATTTGGGCAGCAGTTTCATTAACAACAAGATTTAGGGTGTCTTTTGTTCCCTCCCTATAATAGTCACCTGCCTGTAGTGGCACATTGAACGTACTTGGGAAATTATGTGCGGTCCAGAGCAAAGCAAACTCCAAATTCTCTTGTTCTTGGGTTTTTCCGGGCCAACTTACCCCACTAGTTGAAGCTGGCGTTGCCAAAGGTGATGGCCCTGCCAAGGTAACATCTTCTACTCCCTCAGATTTTATGAGTTGGTCATAAAGCACCCCATATTTTTCCGTTATGGCCTGATCTTGGTGAACGGCAACAATATGATCTTTGGCAATGCCCAAATCTTTTTGGTTCACGTAGTCTATTTGTTGTTGGATGACCAAAGCAGAGATAATCAATAAAATGGCCAATGAAAATTGAAGCACTACCAATCCTTTTCTCAATGAAATGGTTTGCTTGCCCTCTTGGACCACCCCTTTTAAGGCCGAAATAGGCCGAAATGATGAAACCACAAGCGAAGGATAGGCCCCTGAAAGAATAGTGGTAAAAAGAAATACCGCTACAACGGTGAGCAAAAGATAAGGTTGGGTAAAGTCAATTTCAAGCTCTTTTCC
>JAUICT010000390.1 GCA_030429325.1 Bacteroidia bacterium | reverse complement strand
ACCTTCAACATTCTATTGCAGGTTTTGGATGAAGGTAGGTTGACCGACAACAAAGGACGTGTGGCTGACTTTAAGAATTCCATCATTATTATGACCAGTAATATGGGAAGTCAAATCATTCAAGAGAAGTTTGAGGATGCAATGGATGTGGAAAGCGCTGCGGAAGCTGCCAGGGTCGAAGTCATGGGGTTGTTACGCAAGACCATCCGTCCGGAGTTTTTAAATCGAATAGACGACATTATTATGTTCACGCCTTTGAACAAAGCCAACATTAAGGAAATTGTAAGGCTGCAGTTGGACCATCTGAAAAAGATGCTTTCAAAACAGCACATTACCTTAGATGCCACGGAAGAGGCCATAAGTTATCTGGCCGAGAAAGGTTACGACCCACAATTTGGGGCCAGACCCGTTAAAAGATTGATTCAAAAAGAAGTCCTGAACAACCTATCCAAAGAGTTGTTGGCTGGTAAAATAAAGTCGGACAGCATAGTGCTCTTGGATTCTTTTGATGATCAACTTGTTTTTAGAAACCAAAATGAATTGGTCAATTAAAATACTTTAATTTTAAGAAAAAGCCCTTGCTATGTTAAAAGTAAGGGCTTTTGTTTTTTAAATACCGTACAGTATTTGTTTTTTTATATATTAGTTATCCCCAACCAAACCGAACCGCCATGACCAAAAAAGCAGAACGCACCACTGCGTACATTATTGAGACCGTAGCTCCCATATTCAATAAGTTTGGGTATGTGGGCACTAGCATGAGTGACCTTACCGAGGCCACTGGTCTCACCAAGGGGGCCATTTATGGTAACTTTGAGAATAAAGAGGCGCTTGCCTTATCTGCTTTTGAATACAACCGGAACCATTTATTGGGTGTCATTGATGAGAAACTCGCGGTTGATGGTACTGCTTTGGAAAAACTTTTCTCTTTAATGGCATTCTATCGGCAATACGATGTCTTTTCCCTTCCCTTGGGCGGATGTCCAATTCTCAATGTAGGTGTAGATGCGCAAAACAATAATACTCTATTGGTGGCCGCAGTAAAAGAAACCATAAAGGATATTGAAGGAAAGATTGCATTGGTCTTGGAAAATGGTGCCAATAAAGGTGAAATACGCTTGCCCGTACCCCCGCTCCAATTTGCCAAACAACTTTTTACCATGATTCAAGGGGCCATTGCCATGAGCACCATGACCCGAGACCGAAAATATCTTATCAATACCATGACCTATTTGGAACATCTGGTGCAGGGCGAAATCAAAAAATAGCCATTTTGGTGTTTAATTGCCCCTCACCCTGAATATCCATGTTTTATCAGGGTACTTTCCAGAAAACTTGCTGTCCCTAGCCTTTCGGGCTTCTTGCATAGTGTTGTACCGCTCCAAGTACACATAATTATATTGGTTGGCGCTACGGAAAAAGGATTTTGGCTCCAACCCTTTTTGCCGAAGGGTTTTCATGAAGTTTTCAAAATATTTTTTTGTTCCAAAGACATTGGCTATCAAATAAAAACCAGGTTCCAAACCATCTGCCTGTGACACCTCCTCATATTTTTCGTTGGGTTCTACCTCAACTTTTTGTGCTTGTACCCGAACAAGGCTATCCTGTTTTTGCTGCTCCCTCTTTTGTTGAAGTTCTGCCAACTGCACAGCTTGTATGGAGTCTTTTCTGCGTTGTTCTTCTTGAAGGCGTTTTTGGGCCAACTCTTCTTTCTGTTTTTCCAACAACTGTTGCTCTACGAGTTGTTGTTCCTTTTGCTTTCGTTCTTGCTCCAGCCGTTGTTCTTTCCTTTGCTTTTGTTCTTGTTCTAAACGCTGCTGTTCTTCTAGGGCCTGTCTCCTTTTCTGTAATTCTTCCTCTTTTTCTTCGGCAATGGCTATCTCCTCTTCGTTTTCCACATCAGGCATAGATTCCTCTTTCTCGATTGATTTTTTATCGAATTTATAGGATAGTAAAATCTCCAAGGTAGAATCTTCATCAGTTATAGAGGTATCAGCACCAAACTCCATTAATCCTCCAACAGAAAAAACCCCACCCAAAGTGACACCTAATCCGGCAGAGGCACCATAAAAACTGTTGTACCCTCCCTGTAACCAAACTTTGGGGGTTGATAACAGCCCGTTAACTCCAATTTGTGTGTCGCCGTTGGGGACTGACTTCACATACAGCATAGGCCGCAGAAAACTATGGCCCCAGTTGGAAAAAATAGATACGGGAACATCGTAATTGATACTTCCTGTAATGGTCTTAAAATTGGAAGTTTCTTCAAAATCACCTTCACCCCCGCCAAATCCAAAAGCATTCTCAAAGGCCAGTCCCAATCCAAACTGATTCGCCTGAAGCCGTATTCCCGGTGAAAATTGCATAATGAAGCCTTCAGCGGTCTCAAGCTGGATTGTATCCATTTGGGAATCGGGAATAAAACGATCATCCGCCAAGCTGCGCTGCGAAGCAAATACATTGGTTCCGGCATAAACATCAACCCCCTCATCCACTGAAAACTTATGCACATAATTAAAATGTCCTCCAGTTTGCAGGAAAGTACCTGTATTATGCTGCAAAAACCCTACAGCCACGGTTGACACATCATTGATGTTATGGGTATAATTCAAAAAAGTGGTGGTAGGGTCGCCATCCAAGGTCTGCCATTGCCAACGCATCCACAGAGAAAGGGAATTAGGGCTGTTCCAATCATTCGAGTATGTGGCATTTAAGAGGTTTGTATTAAATTGGAGCAAATTGTGCTGTCTAAAATCCGAGGGGAGTTCCTGCTCTTGGGCCCATCCCAAAGTAGATAAACCGACCAACAAAGGCAAAAGCAACATCTTTGGCATACAAAAAAATAAAAATTAAACGTTATTTTTAAAACCAGATTTATAAAAAGAGGGAACTTTATACCAATACTATGCGGACCACTACACTTCTAATTGCCCTTACATTTTTATTCGTTGGAAGTATCAGCTGTAAAAAAGATACAAAAATTGCGAAAGACCCAGTAATATCCACTTTTTATTTTATCAGACATGCCGAAAAAGACAGGTCCGATCCAGACAATCCTGATCCCGAACTAAACCAAGATGGCTTGGACCGGGCCATAAAATGGGCCGAGGTATTTGACCCCATAGCCATAG
>JAUICT010000389.1 GCA_030429325.1 Bacteroidia bacterium | reverse complement strand
AAGATCAGCACATTGATGGCGATGAGCTTTTCAGCAATGTTCAACCGAGCAAATTGATATTGTAATCCGCCGTTTGCCATAGTTTAATCCCAACGATTATTGTTAAACTGGTTCTTTTTCCAATACCACATCATAATAAACCCAATCAATGCTCCTCCAATGTGTGCAAAATGAGCCACTCCGGTATTTACATTGCTGATACCAAAAATTAGATCCCCTGCAATCAATAAGGGCACAAAATATTTGGCTTTTATAGGTACTGGTAGAAAAATCAGCATCAATTTGGCTTCGGAATACATAAAGGCAAAAGCCACCAAAACCCCATAAATGGCCCCAGAAGCTCCCACAGCAGGGACATTATATGCTGATAAAAAACTATCGATAGTGCTTTTTGAAGCTAGGTTGTACCAATCAGGACTGTATTGACCCCCAGATATGATTTCCATAATCTGTGTTCTGGCCAAACCTGCACTTTCCAAAGCATTCAATCCTTCGCTGAAAAAGTAATAATTGACTCCGGTATGCAATGCCGCCGACCCCAAACCCGCCGAAAAATAAAAGAACAGGAACTTATTGCGTCCCCATATCCGTTCCAACGGCGTTCCAAACGCCCATAACGCATACATATTGAACACAATATGCATAAGGTTACCATGCATGAACATATGGGTGCCCACCTGCCACCATTCAAAATTGCTGTTCTTAGGAAACCAAAGTGACATCCATTGGTACATTTGGTCCCCGTATAATTGCGTGGCAAAAAACATGATCACATTAATGATCAATAAATGTTTTACCGCATCGGTCATTCTACCCATCTAACTGAATTTTTTATCGATATCCCCTTCGGAGATAATGGTGTATGTCAATTTTTGAAACGGACTCAAGGTTGGTTCCTTACAGGCAAACAAATTGTTCACCAAGGCCAACTGCGATTCTTGGTCCAAGACCTCCCCTGTCCGTACCGCCAAGTTTTTGGAAAGTGCTTGGGCCAATACTTCGGCCTGGGAAATTGAACCCGTATCAAATCCTTCCATATAATCCGCAATCAAGCGATCCAATACCGTGCCAATTCCACTTTCTGGAACCACTAGGGGCACTCCTGTCACTTTTACAGTCTCTTCCTCCAAACTTTCAAAAGCAAAACCTATGTTTGTCAGGCTATCCTTGATTTCCTGTAAAATTCCCAATTCCTGTGTATTGAAGGAAAGCTCCAACGGGAACAAAAGTTGTTGGCTCACCCCTTCCTTTACGGTTATTTCCCCTAGAAATTTTTCAAAGAGAATCCGTTCATGTGCCCTATTCTGATGAATGACCAACATCCCGGATTTCACTGTACTCACCACGTATTTTCGCCGTAGTTGAAAGGTCGTGGCCAAATGCTCTCCCACCTCGTCATCGGCATACATGGTTCCCTGTACATCACTATCCGATTCAATGGCAAGACTGCTAAAGTTATCTGTGTCAACCTCTTGATCCAAACCTTCATACAAATCTTCCCAACCTTTTGCGCTTACTTTTTGAAAAGACCCTCCGCTCCTTCGCTCCGTGGCTTCCTGAAAAGGGTTAAAAGTCGCATCAACGGTTACTTTGGGCAAAACTGCCCCTTTTTCCTTGTAGGCATAAGGGGTATCTAGATTTGGGTCATGGTCAAAATCCAATATTGGCGCCACATTAAACTGCCCCAAGCTATGCTTTACCGTTGAACGGAGAATGGCATAAAGCGTATTCTCGTCATCAAACTTCACTTCTGTTTTAGTGGGATGGATATTGATATCAATCGAAGACGGGTCAACTTCCAAATAAATAAAATAGCCTGGATACGTATCTGGCTTTATCAGTCCCTCAAAAGCTGCAGAAACAGCATGATGCAAATAGGGGCTTTTGATAAACCGGTCATTGGCAAAGAAAAACTGTTCCCCCCTACTCTTCTTGGCAAACTCTGGCTTACAGATAAATCCTGAAATTTTCACCACCTCGGTCTCTTCGTTCACAGGAACCAAACGGTCTTCCATGCGACTTCCAAAAATATGGGATATACGCTGACGCGGTTTCCCTTTGGGAAGATTAAAAATCTCCGAGCCATTGTTATAAAAATGGAACTCGATATTGGGGTGTACCAGAGCCACCCTATGAAACTCGTCCGTAATATGGCGAAGCTCTACCTGATTGGATTTTAAGAAATTGCGACGAGCCGGAATATTAAAGAAAAGGTTTTTTACCGATATGGAGGTGCCTTTGGGCGTGGCCACAACCTCTTGGGAAACAATCTTACTCCCTTCTATCTTTATATGGACACCCACCTCATTGGTTTCGGTCCGGGTCTGCATATCTACATGGGCAATGGCCGCAATGGAAGCCAAGGCCTCACCACGGAACCCTTTGGTGCGTAGGTTGAACAAATCCTGTGCCGATGAAATCTTGGAAGTGGCATGACGTTCAAAGGACAATCTAGCGTCGGTTTCGCTCATTCCAATCCCATCATCCACTACTTGAATCAGTGCCTTACCCCCATCCTTCACAATCAGTTTTATGGTTGTTGCCCCTGCATCAATGGCATTCTCCAGCAGCTCCTTGACCACCGATGCCGTACGTTGGACCACCTCCCCTGCTGCAATCTGGTTGGCAACATGGTCCGGTAAGAGTTTAATGATGTCCGTCATTAGGGATTTAGGAATATGGATAAATCAAAGTCGATTACAAAAAGGAACAGCAGCACCAAAATGGCCACAATAACAAGAAAACGAAGTTTCATGTTCTTATCACCTTCCATTTTCAGGTCTTCCTTGGCCGAACTGATTTTGTTCAGGAGCCCCCTCTGCGTGTGCGCAGTACTTCGAAATTTATCTAGTTTATGTTCTATTTTAAACGGACTGCCCTCGCCCTTGTAGTAGCGCGGCGAGTAGTTGAATGATTTATTTTTTTTGAGTTTTAAAGGGTTTCGCATGGCATCCGTATCCGTGTAACCCCAAAGGTACTTAAAATAGAAAAAAAGGTTTGGGGAAAGCTCCCAAAAAATGTTAACAGGGCTGGATTGCCCCGATTACAAGATTTATGGATTTTTTGAACCTGAACTTGTTCCTTGTACTTGACGTTTGAAATCTACCTTCCCAAAACAGCCATCTGTATGGCAGCAATAGCAGCTTCTGTTCCT
>JAUICT010000388.1 GCA_030429325.1 Bacteroidia bacterium | reverse complement strand
TCTTCCCGGATGAGTGCTGCCCTACGCATATCGTCCTGTAGGTCGGAACCCACTTTCATCTTCATATGGGTAAAACCTTCTTCTTTGGCTTCACGACATAAGCGTCTCACTTTTTCATCGGAATAGCCCAACCAACCTGCTGAGGTGGTGTAGGCAGGGTAACCGGTGCTCAAGAGGGTATCAATGCGATCTTTTTTGGTGGATTCTTGCTTTTTAAGAATCTCCAAGGCTTCTGCAGGTGTAATGGCATCGGTGATGTATGTGAAATCAATACAGGAGACCAACTCTTCAGGGCTCATATCTGCTATGAGTTTCCAAAGTGGTTTTCCTTCAATTTTTGCATATAGGTCCCACACGGCATTGACCAAGGCCCCGGTTGCCAAATGGATGACTCCTTTTTCGGGTCCCAGCCATCGCAATTGACTGTCGCTTGTGACCATTTTCCAAAATTCCCCCATGTTGACCGTAAAACTTTCCAAGCTTTTGCCCACTACCAAGTGGGACATGGCTTTAATGGCAGCTGCGCAAATTTCGTTACCTCGACCAATGGTAAAAGTGAGTCCATGGCCTTCAAGATTTTTTGGATGATTGGTTTTTAGAATGACATAAGCCGCCGAATAATCGGGGTCGGGATTCATAGCATCCGAACCATCCAGCGATTTGCTGGTAGGAAAGCGAATGTCGCGCACTTCTAGGGCTGTTATTGTAGGCATAAAGATTATACTAGTGTGAATCTTACCAAAATTAGAAGTGTTGGGGTTTATACACTACCTAAAAAAGTACCGACTTCAATACTTTTTTTGCCTTAATATAAAATCACTCGGATTTTTTGTATGATTTGATGTAATCAGTAGGGGACGTGGCTTTAATGGCCTTGAACTGTCTGTTAAAGTTTGAGATGTTGTTAAACCCTGATTCATAAGCAGCTCCAGCAATGCTGTTCTCGCTTTCGAGCAATAGTTTACAGGCATACCCAATGCGTATCTCGTTGAGATATCGTGTAAAAGGTTTTCTATGTATTCTTTTAAAGAACCTACTAAAGGCTGATGGATTCATCCCTACCAATTCTGCTACATTGTTTAGGTTTACATCGCTCTTGAAGTTGTCAAAAATGTATTCATATACCTTGCGAAGTCTTTCATTTTCAATTTGCCCAAAGCTGTTCACATATCCAATGCTGGACAACAATTCATATTCTTTGTGTCTGGCCAATTGGTTCAGGAGTTCAATCAAAGCTATTGCTTTGGAGAAAGCGTTCATGGAGAGCATATTTTCGAAAGACTCGTATATGAAAGGTGGGATGGAATTGAACTTAATGCCTCTTAGTGCTGTACGTAGCATAAGGCCAATATGTGAAAATTCAGCAGACTTAAAAAAATGATCCCCTAAAAAATCCTCGGTAAAATGGATGGATATGGCTTCGGCCGCGTCAGGAATATCTTCTTCAAAATAAGATTCGTCATTTAACCACATATGGGGTAGGTTCTTCCCTAAAAGCACTACTTCGCCAACTTGAAATTTTTGAATGCTGTCGCCAATAAACCGTGTGCCGGTACTTTTTTTAATCAATACCAGCTCCAGTTCGGCATGATAGTGCCAAATTTTTAAAAAATGAGGATGGCAATTGTGGGTAATGGTAAAAGAAGAGCCGGTATTGCTTCTCCGATTTAGCAAATGAAGTTTCATGACTGCGCAATTCAGTGTGCATAAATATACAGATTTTATTAAAATCTTTTTAAAAAGGTATAAATAGTACGCTTAGATGGTTTTTTTTTTGATAGTGGATGCTGTATTGGCCAAACTAAAACCATTTAGTGTCGGGGAAGTTCACTTGTTACATTAATCTATTTGGATTTGTCGTTGGTCTAAAAAATTGAAGATGCTTTACTGAAAAGTGGGAATATTAACAATATGCCATAAAAAGGCAGGACTGGCTATGAAAATTCAAGAATTTGACGTGCAATTATTGTCGTATTGGATTTTTACCCCTATTTTTCGTTTCCGGGGAGCCAATTCATTTTAATTTATAATATAAAGAAGTATTAGACGCAATGCAGATAATAGAAGATTCAACAGTCTATGATGCCATAGTTGTAGGCTCTGGAGCAGGAGGGGGGATGGCCACAAAAGTACTGGCCGATGCAGGTCTTAAAGTGGCCGTGGTGGAGGCAGGTCCGTTCTTTGATCCAGCCGATCCAGAACAGAAAACACAATTAAGGTGGCCCTACGAGTCGCCCAGAAGAGGGGCTGGCACAGTAAGGCCCTTTGGTGATTTTGATTCTGCCTACGGAGGTTGGGAGATTGAAGGGGAGCCCTATACCCATAAGGATGGCACCAAGTTCGATTGGTTCCGTTCGCACATGTTGGGAGGGCGTACCAATCACTGGGGGCGTATCTCCTTGCGCTTTGGCCCTGATGATTTTAAGCACAAAAGTATTGATGGCCACGGAGATGACTGGCCCATAAGCTACGATGATGTAAAGCCATACTACGATAAGGTGGATAAAATGATAGGGGTCTTTGGAACCAAGGAAAACATTCATAACAATCCTGATGGATTTTTCCTTCCTCCCCCAAAACCAAGGTTACATGAGCTTTTCTATATCAAGGGAGCTAGAAAAACCGGTGTTCCGGTATATCCTTCTCGGATGTCCATGCTCACCAAGCGGATCAACAATGAAAGGGGGGTTTGCTTCTACTGCGGACAGTGTAGCCGGGCTTGTCAGGTATATGCTGATTTTTCGGCAGGTACCTGTTTAATTTTCCCGGCACAAAAGAGTAGGGGGCAAGTAGATTTGTTCGTGAACTGTGTGGTTCGTGAAGTAACGGTTGATGATGAAGGTAAGGCCACGGGAGTTTCCTATATCAATAAAGAAGATAGAAAAGAATACAAGCTCAAGGGCAAAGTGGTGGTATTGGGTGCATCTGCCTGTAGTACCGCTAGGATTTTGATGAATTCCAAAAGCCCGCAACATCCCAATGGATTGGGGAACAGCAGTGATATTGTGGGTAAATATCTCCATGATTCCACGGGGGCGGATAGAATGGCGTTCGTTCCAGATTTGATGAACCGAAAGGTGTCCTATAACGAAGATGGGGTAGGTGGAATGCATGTGTATTCACCTTGGTGGGGCGATAACTCTAAACTGGATTTTCCA
>JAUICT010000387.1 GCA_030429325.1 Bacteroidia bacterium | reverse complement strand
GTGGTTTCAACCAAAATATGACGAGCTTGGAAAATTGCACCAAGAAAAAAGTGAACAATATATAGAGCGTGTCCTATTACCTGCCATTCGTTCTGCAGCCCGTAGTGTGGTTGGTAGATATACCCCGGAACAATTGTATTCCAGTAAACGTGATGCTATTCAACAAGAAATCTTCGAAGAAACCCAAAAAATTGTGGATGATCAATACATTCAACTGAATGAGGTTTTGGTACGGGATGTAACCCTGCCACCTACCATCAAAGATGCCATCGAACGAAAGCTAAAACAGGAACAAGAGTCCTTGGAGTATGAATTTAGATTGGTCACTGCCCAAAAAGAAGCAGAAAAAGTTCGAATCGAAGCACAAGGAAAAGCGGATGCCAACAAGATTCTGAGTGCTTCCCTGACAGATAAGATATTACAGGACAAGGGTATTGAAGCCACCTTAAAACTCGCCGAATCCCCAAATGCAAAAGTGGTGGTGGTAGGATCTGGAGACGATGGTTTGCCCTTAATTTTGGGAAATAACTAAATAAGGCTTTTTTGATAAAAAAATATGTCCTACTTTTGACTTCATAATGAGAAACAAAAACGTACATCATCATTTTTACACTTGCGCTCAAGCGAGGTAGAGATGTATTGCTGTAACTAAAAATATATTCTAACCCGTTTGAGAAATCAAACGGGTTTTGTTTTTGTGCCCGTTTGGGTTGTCGAACACCAAAAAAAGAATAATGACAAAGATTAGGATCGCGGTTCAAAAAAGTGGCCGGTTAAATGAGGATTCCCTCGCTATTTTAAAGGATTGTGGCATTTCCATAGACAATGGAAAGGATCAGCTCAAAGCCACAGCCCGAAATTTCCCTTTGGAAGTGTTTTACCTTCGTAATGGGGATATTCCCCAGTATCTAAGGGATGGGGTAGTGGACATTGCCATCATTGGGGAAAATGTGTTGGTGGAAAAAGGACAAGATATTTCGGTTGTTGAAAAACTGAATTTTTCCAAATGCCGGGTCTCCTTGGCAGTTCCGAAGGGAGTGAAGTACAACTCGGTCAAAGATCTTGAAGGCAAAAAGATAGCCACTTCCTATCCCAATACGGTAAATGAATACCTGAAATCCAAAGGCGTTACGGCAGATTTGCACATTATCAACGGTTCCGTGGAAATTGCCCCCAATATTGGATTGGCCGATGGTATCTGTGATATTGTTTCCAGTGGAAGCACACTCTTCAAAAACAATTTAAAAGAGGTCGATGTAATCCTGACCAGTGAAGCCGTTTTGGCGGTATCACCCACCATATCCGAAGAGCGTTTGGAGATTCTGAAGAAAATCCAATTCAGGATAAAATCGGTGTTACAGGCACGCCAAAACAAATATGTATTGCTGAACGCACCCAATGACAAGCTGGATGAGATTATTTCGCTTTTGCCCGGAATGCGTAGTCCAACAGTACTCCCACTTGCCGAGGAGGGGTGGAGTTCCGTACATTCAGTGATTACGAGGGATACCTTTTGGGAGGTCATTGATGCCCTCAAACAAGCCGGGGCCGAAGGAATTTTGGTGTGCCCTATTGAAAAAATGGTACTGTAGTGAAACGAATAGATTATCCAGAACGAAAAAAATGGGGGGAAATCCTTAAAAGACCAACCCAAACGGTATCCGATATTGAGGGTACGGTTAATGCTATCTTTGAAGAGGTGAAATCCGAAGGAGATGTCGTTGTGAAAAAATATACGGAACGCTTCGATGGAGTTTCCCTTAATGACTTTAGGGTTTCTTCTGATGAGATAAAAAAAGCGTCAGCGCTTGTTTCTGAAGATTTAAAACAAGCTATAAATCTGGCCAAGGCGAACATTGAAAAGTTTCATGCGGCGCAACGGACGGAAAGGGTAGAAGTGGAAACCATGCCCGGGGTATCCTGCTGGCAGGAAAAACGTCCCATTCAAAAAGTCGGACTGTATATCCCTGGAGGGTCTGCGCCACTTTTTTCCACTATTTTGATGTTGGCCGTTCCTGCGAAATTGGCGGGTTGTACAGAAATTGTACTCTGTACACCCCCAGACAAGAAAGGGGAAATCAACCCCGCCATTTTGTATACCGCACAACTTTGCGGGGTAACCCAAATCTATAAGGTAGGGGGCATACAAGCCATTGCGGGAATGACCTTCGGCACGGAATCCATCCCCAAAGTCTATAAAATTTTTGGACCGGGAAACCAATATGTGACCGTGGCCAAACAATTGGCCACCAAATATGGGGTAGCCATTGATATGCCTGCCGGACCCAGTGAACTTTTGGTGGTGGCAGATGATACGGCCAACCCTGCTTTTGTTGCGTCTGATTTATTGAGTCAGGCCGAGCATGGTGCCGATAGTCAAGTAATTTTGGTATCAACTTCTGAGAAGTTAATCAACGCTGTAGAGGAGGAAATAGAGACTCAGCTAAAAGTGTTGCCTAGAGTTTCCATAGCTGAAAAGGCCATTGCCAACAGCAAATTGATTCGGGTGAAAAATGACGTGGATGCCTTGGATTTGATCAATGAATATGGCCCCGAGCACTTTATTGTCTGTGTGGAAAACGAAGGATTTTACCTTGATGGTATCCAAAATGCAGGTTCGGTATTTATTGGAAACTATACCCCGGAAAGTGCTGGGGATTATGCTTCAGGGACCAACCACACCCTGCCCACCAATGGGTACGCCAAGCAGTACAGCGGAGTAAACCTGGATAGTTTTATGAAGAGCATGACCTTTCAAAAAATATCTGAAGAGGGTATCAAGGGTATTGGAAATGCTATAGAACTCATGGCCGAAGCGGAAGGCCTTCAAGCACACAAAAATGCAGTGACCCTCAGATTAAAAAATTCCAAATGAAAGCTGTATTCAACATAAAAAATATGGTCAGGGAATCTGTGGCCCAATTGAAACCCTATTCCTCCGCACGGGACGAATACGTTTCGGACGGTTCTGAAATGATTTTCTTGGATGCCAATGAGAATCCATTCGAAAATGGCGTCAATCGCTATCCAGACCCATACCAACGGAGCCTAAAATCACTTTTGGCCGAACAAAAAGGAGTTTCCGAAAGCAACATGCTTCTGGGAAATGGCAGTGATGAAGTATTGGATCTTATCTATAGGGCATTTTGTGAACCCAATCGAGACAACATCA
>JAUICT010000386.1 GCA_030429325.1 Bacteroidia bacterium | reverse complement strand
CAACACTCCCAAAGTAAGTCCCAAAGTATCCAATAAAATTGCACATACACCCACACCACAGTTTAATGCAGATGCCGCCCAGACCGCATTGGGCAAAAAAGTGAAACTGGACGACCTGAAAATTGTTGAAGGCATTGGACCCAAAATAGAGGGACTCTTCCATAATTTCAATATCAAAACTTGGAAGGCCCTGTCGGAAACCTCGGCCGATAAATGTCAAGAAGTACTTGATTCAGGGGGTAAAAGGTTTAGAATCCATGATCCTGCCTCATGGCCCATGCAAGCCAAAATGGCCTATGAAGGACATTGGGAACAATTGTCCGAATGGCAAGAAAAACATAGGGCCGGGAAGTTTTAGATCACCGCAAAAACCCCTTAGATCATTCCGTTGGCAGTGACCCACTTGAAAGTATACTGCTCCTCTGAAAATTTCATTCGCTCAGCAATCCGTTGTAACCGCTCTGGCAATTTCATTAAATAATCACGGGCCTTTTCTGCCGTATCTGAAAGCGCCTGTAGACTTCCCAACTGCCAATAATCGTTCAACTTTTGTAGAATCTCAATATAGTCTTGGGCCGTGTATACGCCCAATCGCTGTGCACAATCCGAAAATTGTTCAAATGCAAACCCCATACTTCCGCCCGATTCACGTAAAAAGTGTGCCGGCATTACAATTTTTCGTTTCATCATGTCGGCAAAAGCTTCTACCATATTGTTGGGGTCGTGTTCCAAAATAATCTTCACAAACTCCCTGTAGGCCAAATGGTGACGCATTTCGTCGCCGGCAATGATGTTGCACATTTTGGCCAAAGATTTATTTCCCTTTTGCCGGGCCAACTTGCCCACTCTTTTGTGCGAAATGTTCGTGGCCAATTCCTGAAAAGAGGTATACACAAAATTCTTGTAGGGGTCTCTATCGGTACCGATATCAAACCCATCCGAAATTAAATGTTGGGTAGTAATTTCCACTTCCCGCATATTTACCCTTCCAGATAGGTAAAGGTATTTGTTCAACACATCTCCGTGCCTGTTTTCTTCTGCGGTCCATGCCCTTACCCATTTGCTCCATCCATTTTCCTTACCGTTGTGTTGATCAATTCCTTCAACATCCATCAACCAAGACTCATAAGTGGGCAGTGCTTCCTCGGTAATGGTATCTGCCACCAAGGTTACCCAAAAATCATAGCCCAGTTCTTTGGCCTCACCACGAATCTGTTCCACGTCATCAAAAAATTTATCGCTTTGGGAATCTGGCAATAAGTCCGTGGGCTGCCATATTTCTTCAGTAGGAATGAGAAATTCCTTCATAAATCCTTCCACTTTCGGCTCAATGGCTTGCATTACCTCCAACCGAATATTCTTTTCTGGCATAAACTAAATTTTTACAAAGATCTCCATTAAAATTCAAAAACGGATGGAATAGTTCTAATTTCTTCCTCTTTCCCCAGGATAAAATGTATGTACAGGGTCACTTTGCCAAAATTCCTTGGTTTCCACATCCATTATGGTCAACGCTCCCATAAATGCGGCCCCAGTATCCACATTCCATACATTGGCTCCATTTTTAGGGATAGCCTCTTCGGTTTTAGAGATAGGGGTATGTCCGATAAAGACTTCTTTATATTGATGTAATCTTTTAGGAAAATTAGAGTCTGTTGGGGTCAGTTTGGGGTCCACGGCCATGGCAAGTTCCCATAAGGTGCGATCCCAATAAAATGATTGTTCAAAATATTCAAAATCTACCCCTTTAAGGTTGGTATACCCGGCATGTAGGTAAAGCCTGTTATCCTCTGCTAAATGGTAGTTCTTTAATCCAGCGTAAAACTCAAGGTGTGCGCTCCAATCATTGCGCCCATCGTTCAGGTAAGAATACCTTGTTGCGGTTCCGCCATGGGCCAGCCACTGCGGATTCTCTTTTTTGGTCAACAACCATTCCCTACACAGTTCATCATGATTTCCTCTAATAAACGTGCAGTTAAATTCTCTGTTCAAATCCAAAAGAAAGTCAATCGTTTCTACAGCAGTACTCCAACCATCCACATAATCTCCCAAAAATATCAGATGATCTGTTGAGGTGATCTTTGCTCTCTGAAGAAGTTGTTCCAAAGCTCGCAATCCTGAATGGATATCCCCCACAACCAATGTTCGCATATCAAAATTTTTGACAATATTACGGACAAAAGGTGCGATGCATACTAAATTAAGGTAAAGTTTTCCATTGGATAAGACCCTGCTCCCAAACAAAAGGATGGCGTTTTTTGGATGAGAGCCTTTTTTATATGTACATTGGGATAGTACAAGGAAAAAATGAAAAAAGTATTCTGCATAGGTGAGGTGTTGATAGATTTTGTCGCTGAAAACCAAGGCAACGACCTTTCAAAAGCCATAAAATTTACCAAGAAAGCGGGTGGAGCACCCGCCAACGTAGCTTGTGCCATATCCAAACTTGGTGGCCGGGGTGTTTTTATTGGTTGCGTGGGAGAAGATCCTTTTGGGAACTTTTTGCTTGATGTCCTAAAAGCTGAAAATGTGGATACTTCGCTGGTCCAACGCTCTGAAACCTTTACTACCCTTGCCTTTGTTTCATTGGCCGAGAATGGTGAACGCGATTTTGTATTTAGCAGGGGTGCCGATCGTGAGTTAGGATATGATCCCCTATTGCGAAAAACCTTTAAGGACAATATCCTGCATTTGGGTGCTGCAACCGCTCTTTTAGGTGGTCCTTTGGAAAAGACCTACAGCAAATACCTCTTTGATGCGCTTACCAAGGAAATGTTTATAAGCTTTGACCCCAATTTTAGGGGTGATCTTTGGAAAGAAGATGAGGAAACCTTTGTGAAAAAATGTATGCCGTTTGTGGAAAAGTCCCATTTGTGCAAATTCAGTTTGGAAGAAGCACAACTAATATCCGGTAAAGCCGATCCCATGCAAGCATGCGAATTTCTGCATGAAGTGGGCAGCAAGATCATTACCATAACCTTAGGGGCAGAGGGTACTTTACTCAGTGCCAATGGCGTTAAAAAAATTATTCCCAGCATTCCAGTAGACCCAGTAGACACCACTGGAGCTGGAGATGCATTCATGGGTTGCCTCCTCCACCAAATTTCGGATTTGGGGAATTTTGATCCTGTTTTTGAACAATTTGACCTCCTGGAAAAAATGGTGAAAAAAGCCAAC
>JAUICT010000385.1 GCA_030429325.1 Bacteroidia bacterium | reverse complement strand
TTCAACCCCTCGATTGTTGAACCAAAAATAGTTATCAAAAACTTGGGCAGTGAGCCTTTGACTTCCCTAACCATTGTGTATGGCACGCAAGGCTTTGCGGAGAAGACATTAGAGTGGACTGGGAACTTGGATTTCTATGAAGAAACCCTTGTGACGCTTCCGGGGGCCATCGATTTTAATTTTGGTGAGAACAGCTTTTATGCCGAATTAAAAAAACCCAATGGCCAACAAGATGAATGGCCTTCGGACAATAAAAATGAGTCCAGCTTCAACTCACCCAAAGAAATGCCCAAACAAGTGGTTGTGACTTATAAATCCAACAATACCCCAGAGGAAAACATGATTCGAATTTTGAACGGGGCTAACAAGGTAATTTATGAAATTGATCCACAAACGGTTCAAAAAGATACGCTTTACAAAGACACTTTGGACCTTACCTTGGGGACATATAGAATGACCTTGGAAGATTCTGCCCATAACGGATTGGAATTCTGGTTTATGCCACAGCAAGGTTTCGGTTATTTACAATTATCTGATACGACCGGTAGAGTATTACATCGATTTGAGAGTGATTGTGGCATTGGTGAGCAATTTGATTTCTCTGTTAAGGAAAACCCCAGATTGGATGATGAGGTTGAACAAAGCCTTTTAAAACTCCATCCCAGAAGAATTCAAGACAAGACGCAGCTTTTTGTTCAGTTACAGCAACCCACAGATGGAGAAATACACATCTTAAAGGATGGTGATGTGCAAAAAACCATCCCTTTTAGCCAAGTAAAGGATACGACCTTTACCATAGATATGGTTGACTTTGAAGATGGCAGGTATGTTATTGAACTTTATCTAAACAACGAATCCAAGCTAAAACAACGTATTTCCAAACAGACTCAACAACAGAGATAGTCGGTTAGGTTCCCAATTGAATATTTCATAGCCATTGAACCTTGGTTTCAACATTGGCGAAGAACTTTTTTAACATATTTTTCACAAAACTAGGTTACCCTAGATTCACCTAAAATGGGTAAAAACCATAACGTTTTATTCTAAAAAACATAGCAAAAGGAAAAAAAGGCAAAAAAAGTACTACATTCTGTTAAAAAAAAGCAAATTCCACATTAAATTTTATTTACTTTTAGTCAAACAAATTGTTTCATTAAAAATTAATTTTTAGCAATTTAAGTTTCCCCAAAAAATGGGTCCACTATTCCTACATACAGATAAGGCTTTGTTGCACCGTTTGCAAAACAACGATGAAAGTGCATTGACCGAACTCTATGAAAAATACTGGAACCCTGTTTATCTATTTACGTACAATGTTCTTAGGGATAAGGAAATTTGCAAGGACATTGTTCAGGATTTGTTCATGGATTTATGGAACAGAAGAGAAAAACTCAATATCACATCCACATTTAAAGCCTATCTATTTTCCAGTGCTCGTTACCAAATATTTGCGCAAATACGAAAAAAGGAAAAAAATCTTGGCAACCACCTATTTGAAAACTTAGACCAACGATTGCACCACAGCTCTCCTGAGTCTGAATACCTTTACCAAGAGCTCGTCCAAAGAATAGGTGCAACCGTGGAAAGGCTGCCAAATAAATGCAGGGAGGTCTATACCCTAAGTAGGGAGGAGCAATTGAGCCATGCGGAGATTTCGCAATTTTTGGACATCTCCACAAAGACAGTAGAAAACCATATTTCCAAGGCATTAAAAGCTTTACGGAGTTCAGTGGGTAGTTATCTCTTCTTTATATGGTTTCTTTTCTTTTAAAAACCGAACGGCACAAAAGTCTCTTTTTCAGCTTCATACATAAAAAATAGAAAAAATCCCATTTTGGAATAGGGGATACCTGCTTTTATTTACACTATATAAAAAAGGGCCACTACTAGGCCTGTATCGTCGCAATGGACAAAAAGAATTTTTTATCCCTTTTGAAGAGATATCAGGATGGCAACACCACTCCTGAAGAAGAACAAATGCTATTGAATTACTTGGAGAGTTTTCAAGCTGCCCAAGAAGACAGTTGGCCTTTGGAGCTCGGTAATTCCGAGGAGCTTAAAAGCAATATTCTAACGGGAATTCTTCAGAACATTAAAAAAGATAAAAGCAGTACACACATTAACCGAAGGTTTTCATATTCCAACCTTTTTAGATACGCAGCCAGTATCGTTTTAATCGCTGGAGCTTTTTATTTCTTCAATGAAATGTATGGGACCCCCAATAATGGATTACACAACCAAAAAGGCGATGATTCCATTGTTCTTAAATTGGAGAATGGCAATACAAGTGTCATCACCGAAAACGACAATAAAGACATCGTGGACTCCCATGGAAGTGTTGTGGGTGTCCAATCTGGTAATACCATAACTTACGGGAAAGCCAAAAAAGAACCAAAAGAATTGGTTTATAATGAGCTAACGGTTCCTTTAGGTAAAAAATTCGATTTAGTATTGTCCGATGGCACCTCTATAAAACTCAACGCCGGAAGCACCGTTAAGTATCCTGTTCAATTTGTTGAAACCTCCAAAAGGGTTGTCCAAATATGGGGAGAAGCCTTTTTTGATGTAACCAAGGATGAAGCACGCCCTTTTCAGGTGATTGCAAACAATGTGCAAGTAGAAGTCTTGGGAACAAAATTCAATGTTTCATCCTATCCAGAAGATGACGACATCTCTACCGTTTTGGTGGAAGGCTCTGTAAAATTGTCCAACAATGCCGCGGAAGAGGAAAACTCCTTTGTCATAGTTCCCAATCAAAAGGCGTCCTGGAACAAAGAAAACGCAACAATGACCATTGAGGAAGTAGAAACGGACATTTATACCTCGTGGATCAATGGAAGGATGATTTTCAAGAACATCCCTTTTAAAAATATCCGAAAAAAGTTGGAGCGACGCTATAATGTCACCATAATCAACAACAACAAAGCTTTGGATGAAAAGTTTTACAATGCCTCATTTGATATTGAGACCATAGAACAGGTAATGAAGGCCTTTAAAGAAAACTACTCGATAGATTACGAAATAGCTGACAATCAGATAATTATTAACTAAACCCTTTACACTAAATGACTAAAAACTAACAAACTAACAATTCCAAAAAATCACAAAATCGGAGAATGGGCGAACATCCTCCGATTAGTACAAAGTGATCTAACTAAAGTAAAACCACAATAACGTTT
>JAUICT010000009.1 GCA_030429325.1 Bacteroidia bacterium | reverse complement strand
TATCCCAATAACACCGTATCGGTCTACAACAGATGGGGCCATGAAGTATTTGCAACGAGGTCCTACCGAAACAACTGGGAAGGTTTCTACAAAAGCAGAAATGAAAAGCTTCCTGCAGGATCGTACCTATACATCATTGATTTGGGTGATGGAAGTGCTCCATTACAAGGCTGGATCTTTATCAACTATTAACCACAACAACAGAAAACACACAATACAGACATGAACATAATTAATAAATTACAGATACTGTTGGCGGCCATGGCTTTTACCGCAACAGTGAGTGCTCAACAAGACCCCAACTATACCTTTTACCGGTATAACATGAACATATACAATCCGGCTTTTGCCGGGAGCTCCGAGGCTGCCGAATTCTCATTGGGAATTCGGAGCCAGTGGGCAGGTATAGAAGGTGCACCGGAGAGTCAAAGTGCCATCTTTGGTATGCCCGTTGGAAAGAATGTGGGATTGGGAGCATCCATTCTCAATGACCGCACTTTTATCGAACAACAGACTTGGGTGGCCATAGATATTTCGTATTTCATCCAATTGAACGAAGACCATCGCCTTTATTTTGGCATCAAGGGTAGTGCCAACTCTTATGATGCGAACACCGATGGATTGATTACCTACGGTGTGGGACAAGATGGCACGCTCATGAACTATGAAAGTAGGTTTACCCCCAATGTGGGGGCAGGGGCCTATCTTCATCACGACAGGTATTTTGTATCGCTTTCGGCACCTAAACTCCTTACCCCGGATAGATTGCAGGAACGGGATGGCAATGCCTATTTAGGCGTTGACCGAATGCATGCCTATCTCAGTGGAGGCTACAGTTTTATCTTGGGCAAGACTTTGGACCTAAAGACCATGGGGATGTTTCGCTATGTGGATGCCTCCCCTATATCTTTGGAACTTACCGGTATCTTGGATTTTGGGGAACGATTTGAATTTGGGGCTTCCTATCGCTTTGAGGAAAGCGTCAGTGGTTTGTTCCTATTCAACATAAGCAATGGTTTCAACTTGGGATATGCCTATGAGACCTCCATTCAAAATTCCATTGATGGTTTGGACAATAATACCCATGAACTCTTCATGCGATTACGTATGTAAAATCAAAGTCTATTTGCAATTAAAAAATGCCCCTCTAGCCGTGGGGCATTTTTTATGGATATCCTTACGTTTTCTTATTTAGGCTGAGAGTATCACAACTTAATGCTCAATATCGTAATATCTAACAAGATTTTTCACCGAGGACCCCATCGTTTTTTTTAGCTTTGCCAGCATTCAACCAAATTGCAAAAATGCAGCGCCTTTACGTATTGTTCCTTTTTCTGGTTAGCCTAACGACCTATTCCCAAGATGTAGAAATTTTTAAACCCAATCCCAATAAAAATACCCTGGAAGCCATGGAGACTTCAGGTCCCATAAAAGTGGACGGCGTGCTGGACGAAGCGGATTGGGCAAAAACAAAACCCCATCCCCGGTTTACCCAGGTAGACCCCTACCAAGGCGAAGCTCCCAATCACGATACAGAGATCAAGGTGCTCTTTGATGAGGACAATCTATACTTTGGAATATTCTGCAAGGATTCCTTGGGTAAAAAAGCCATTCGCGCCACAGATTTTAAACGGGATTTTAACTTTAGGACCCATGATTTGGTCACTCTTTGTTTTGATGGGTTCAATGATGAGCGAAACGCCATGTCCATAGTGGTCAACCCCTATGGTGTACAACGGGACTACCTATCCTTTGATGCCATGTACTATGATATTGAATGGGATGGTAGGTGGACTACCCGAACGACCCGGACAGATCAAGGTTGGATTGCCGAAATTGCCATACCATGGAAGACTTTAAGATATCCCAAAACGAATGAGCCCACCCAAAACTGGGGCTTTCAATTGTATCGCAACCGTAGGTTGACCAATGAGATTACCGCATTCTCTCCATTTCCACGCTCATTCAGTGCGGCACGGATGGATTATGCAGGGAGATTGACCAATCTGAAGCCCCCACCACCAACAGCCAATATCCAAGTGAAGCCCTACCTCCTCACCTCCTATAATCGGTATAAGGGAAACAACCCTGATATTGAAGATGAAAATACGGATGTGAAAGCAGGTGGTGAATTTAAATGGGCCATTGATCCCAATAATGTTTTGGACATTACTGTGAACACCGATTTTGCCCAAGCAGATGTTGACCGTCAGGTGAACAATATCAGTCGTTTCTCGGTATTCTTCCCGGAACGACGACAATTCTTTCTTGAAAATGCTTCCCTCTTTGGAATCAATGTAGGTCCTGGCGGCCGTTCACAGGGTGGATCCATGGTAGTACAGCCATTTTTTAGTAGAAGTATTGGTCTTGACAATGAAGGGAATCCGCTTCCTATTGATGTTGGAGGACGTTTTGTACATAGGGCCTCACGAAGAAATTATGGTGGTATCTATATTCGACAAGCAGGAAATTCCACTATATCCGGGACCAATTTCTTGGTGGGAAGGTATTCAGAAAATTTTGGAAAACAGAACCGCATTGGGGCACTGGTAACCGCCAAGAATGGTTCTGAAAACACCAACATTACTGGAACTGTGGATGCTTTTATACGCTTGGGCGAACCACATTCCATCAATGCACTTTTAAGTTACTCAGGGAACACGGAAATAGGTGGGGGCGGTTTTTCTGGGATTGCACAATATTATTATACTTCCAATAAATGGAAAGCATGGTGGACCCAATCCGTGATCACCAAAGATTTTAATCCGGAAATGGGATTTGTCTCCAGAAGTGATGTTATAGGGACCACACCCGGCATTACCCGGTTCTTTCGAGGTGAAAAGATGCCTTTTAAACAGTGGTTACGTGCTTATGAACCCAGTGTGCATGCCCAATTTTATCATCAAGCTTCGACAGGAAAATTGATTGAGCGTCAGTTAACCGGAAATCCCTTGTACCTCAATCTCCAAAATGGAGGGAATTTTGGTTATGAGGTCACCAGTTTTTTTCAAAATCTGACCGAAACCTTTACGCCTCTGGGCCTATCAGTCCCCATGGGTGAATATGATTACGTGCAACATTCCGTTTTTGGGAACAGCGACCCTTCCAAAAAACTCAATTTTGGAGGAGAAGTACAGTGGGGCAGCTATTTTGATGGCGATTTGACCTCGTACAATGCGCAGATAGGATACTCTCCCCTTCCCCATATTTCCTTGGGCGGAAGTTTTAACCGAATTGAATTTGATGGTGTAGGAACATGTAGTATCAGTAAAAAAGTGGACCTGTTCAGCTTGGAGTCACGCTTGGCCCTGAACCCTAGGGTCCAGCTTTCTGGGTTCCTTCAAAAGAACACGGAAAACGACCTCACCAACATCAATATCCGTTTTTCATGGGAATATAGCCCACTGTCCTTTGTGTATTTGGTGTTCAATGATCGTGATTTCAATGAGACCCTTTACGGAAATCAAACCGAGCAACAGGCCATTGTAAAAATCAACTTCCTAAAACAATTCTAATCTTTCCCGATTAAAATTTGTTTTAGCTCGTGCTCATTAACGGGTTTGATGATATAATTTCCCACTACCTCGTAGTTTTTGGCGCGCTCTTGGTCCAACGGATGTATGGATGAACTTACCACATAAATAGTGACCTTTTCCCTATTGTGATGGGGTATTTTCACAAAGTCATCCAGAAAGCCCCAACCGTCTTTGATAGGCATGTTCAAATCCAAAAAAATGACCGAGGGCAATAGTTTCCCTGCCCCCAACCTATCCAAAAGACCATCTATGGCCTCTTGCCCATTTTGGAACACCAATACCTCATCGGAAAAGTCCAGTCTTTTCATCAAGACCTTCATTCCGAATAAGTGTATGGGGTCATCATCTACAATACAAGCACTTTGCAACTGACTCATTGGTTTTACGCTTTTAATAGTTTTACCCTAAACTTTGTTCCTATATTGATTTCACTTTCAACCTCTATGCGTCCACCCATGGACTCTATCTGGTTTTTGGTGATAAAAAGTCCGATGCCCCGAGCATCCTTGTTGCCATGAAAGGTTTTGTACATTCCAAATAACTTCTGGCCGTACCTCTCTAGGTCGATTCCAAGTCCATTATCCTCTACCATCAATTCAATGTACTGGCCCTCGCCATTGGCATGAATGGTAAGTACACATTCCTTTTTAGGGTTACGGTACTTGATGGCATTGGTCACTAAATTCAGGATAATACTTTCCATATAGGCCGTAACCCCTTTAACATTCATTTTATCTGGAACATCTACCTTGACCTGAATCTTGTTTTCAATGATCAAGGCATTTACATCCATTAAAATCTTGTTCACGGTTTTCTGCAAAGGGACCACTTTTAGTTTCTTTTCCGTTTCCAGTTTTACCTGCACCACTTCATTAAGGTGCGCAATGGTCTCATTGAGCCCGTGGGAAGCCCTGCCCAGCATCGTCAACGTATCTTTGCGTTCTTCCTTTGCCAATGTTTCATCCAAAAGAAACTCACTGATCATGGTAAGGTTGGCCGCATGGGAACGCAAATTATGCGAAACAATATGTGCAAAATTGAGAAGGCTGTTGTTTTGGTTGGTGGTCAACTGCAACAAGCCCTTTAGTTTCTTTTCCGCAGCAATCCGGGATGAAATATCCACAATCTGCGATATAAAATGGGAGATTTCCCCATCTATTTTCTTTACTGAAGTTACGGTTAAAAGTACATACACCAACTGTCCTCTTTTATCGAAATAGCGTTTCTCTATTTGATACGTGGATCGTTTTCCTTCCACAACCTCGCGGAGCAAGGCAAGATCTATTTCCAAATCATCTGGGTGGGTAATATCCTGAAAGGTCAACTGCAATAGCTCCGAATTGGTATACCCCAAACTATTGCACAGACTTTGGTTCACTTGAATGAACCTACCATCCATACCCACCAATGCCATTCCCACGGAAGAGTTCTCAAAAGCGCCTTGGAGCGACTCTTCACTGGTAACCAATTGCAATTGGGCCGTTTTTAACTCGGTTATATCTGTATTGACCCCAATCATTCGCAAGGCATGTCCTTCTTTATCCCTTATGACTGTAGCTTCGGCTTTTATCCACCGGACTTTCCCATTGGGCCATTTTACCCTAAACGTGGTGTTGAACTCCTTTTTCCCATTTATGGCGTCTTGTACCTCCATGGAAGTTTTCTCCAAATCTTCTGGAAGTACGCAGGCTTGCCATGCTTCATATACTCCCTTAAAATTTGATGCTTCAATACCATAGAGTATATACATGTTCGGGTCCCAGAATATTTCATTGTTCTGAACATCGTATTCCCAAATCCCTATTCCGGCTGCCTTTGTAGCCAATGCCAATCTTTTACTGATATTCTTGTGTTCAATCTCTGCTTTCTTGCGCCTTTCAATATCCTGAAACGTTCCAGTTATCCGAACACATTTTCCATCGATCATTTCAGGTTCACCTATGGCCCTTACCCAAAGATCTTTTCCTTTTGCCGTTACAATTTGTAACTCTGTATCCCAAGGTGTTCCGTGCTCAATGCCTTCCTTCACTAATCTTGTAATGGTTTCCCTACTATGACCCTCCTTGTAAAATAAGATACCCTCTTCAAGATTTGGGACATAATCATTCGACACTTCATGTATTTCTCGTGTAATGTTGGTCCAGTATATGGTATTCATCAATAGGTCCACTTCCCAACCACCTATCCTTGCAACCTGCTGGGATTTTATCAAATGGGTCTCATCCAATTTTCTCCCAGTAACGTCTTCCAAAACCAAGATTACCCCGCTTACCTCTTCATCATCGTCCTTTACAGAATCTATCTTCCATTCGTACCAGACACTGTCACCATTTTCTAAAATTACCCTCATGGTATCTGTTCTAAAACTGACACCTTCCAAGCAATAATCGATGTCCAGTTTTAGCTCTTCGGGCAATTTTGGCATAGATTCAAAAAAGGGTTTTCCCAAAGTATTTCGTGATAGTCCAAAATGGTTGAGCCATCGATCTGAAAAATCCACAAAAGTTAAATGGGTATCCAATAACGCTATTGGTACAGGGGTTTTTTGAAATAGAGATTGGTCAATCGTCATGTAGCACACTAGGTTATTAAACTAAATTTAGGAAAAATGTCGCTAATAGTTTGTCATGATTACCTACAATAACGATAAAAAAAACTGTGCTAGTATTCACACCCTGTTATAATCTTCATCTCCGCCAAAAACATTACACCACAGGCCAAACCCATTTTTAATGTCTACTTGATGTATTAAAATGTATAAGTGAAGATGAAAATCAAAGGTTATTTTTTGGTGGTTTATACATTGGCTCTCTTGGAACAATGAAAACTTGGATTAGTACCAAAAACCTTTTGTGTTTTATACATTTTAACCTAATAAGCTATAAACACAAAGAATTATAACAAACAGTTTGTTTCTTTTTGAAGGGTTACTATCAATTATAAGTAAATTGTAGACAATGATGGAATACTATATCCACTCCTTTGAATTTACAAGATAATCCGAACCAAAAAAAGCAAGCTTTAAGCTTGCTTTTTTTTATCCGTGATCGCGGAAGGATTGAATATCCTGACAGCACTCCGTGCTAAAAATCAACAAAACAAAACTCCGCTTCCAAAAGAACAAAAGCGAGCTATGTTTTTTAGCTCGCTTCATTTTCACCTTTTTGTTGATTTATTCGTGATCGCGGAAGGATTCGAACCTTCGACCGTCTGCTTAGAAGGCAGATGCTCTATCCAGCTGAGCTACGCGACCTAAGTTTGCGGGTGCAAAGATACTAATGTCTTCGGTTGTAAAAAATATTTTTTTGATTTCTTACACCCTTCACCCCTATTTCTACCTATTCTCTAATGAAATCCTATTTCTTCAAGTCCTTCGTGGCTTATTTTTATTACTTCCATGGGATTTTGATCCCAAGTCCTGTCCTGTTCCACAAAATATTTCACCATCCCTGAAGCTTCCTTTTTCTTCAAAATCCTTTTAAAATCAATGGTGCCTTCACCGACTGGGCCGAACTTCCCACTTTATCCATATCCTTGACATGCCATGCCTTAAAGTCCTCGGGGACATTCATCAAAATGCCATGAACATTACTAGGATTCCAATTGCAATCTTTTGCTTTAAGAACACAGTTTTTTTATCATCTAGAATTTTAACGGCATTCTTGTCTATATCTTTTTGTCGTACGCAACTATCACCGCTTTAGGAATTCATTGAATTTATTGCCATATGATATTACTTATATATCGGGTAATATCTCAGCATGGAGACCGCAATTTTTCAAAGTACGTAGAATAGTCTCAATATCCATAAAGTGGGTCACAGTCTCTATCCGTAGGATATTGTCGCAATCTTCTAGATCAAAATCGATTTGAAAATCTGGAAACTCTCTTTTTAAGTGAAACATGACCACAGCAGCTTGGTCAACCGTCTGAACATTGGTTTTAAAGACTTCTACCATTTTTAGCACTTACAGTTTGTAAATGAAAATGAACCCTTTTCGTGAATTAAACTACACAAGAAAGTTTATTTTCAAGACTAAAATAATAGATAGTCTTTCCACATTTAGGGTGCAAAAGGGGCACAATGAGGTGCTAATTTTGCCAAAACATGCTGGTAGTGAAAATCTAAAGCCTCACCTATTTAAATAAAAAAACCAATAACAAAATGAAGTGTCCAATCCTTCAATTATTGAAACATAGGGCAAATCAAGCTTTGTCAATGGCTCGATTATAATTTTGACTCTTGAGAACTTTATCTTCAAAGTTCGCTTCGGATGTCCTTAATGGTTTTCAACGTATCCCGGACCAATTTCTCCAATCCGGTATAATCTTGATCCGCCAAAACCTTTTTGCTGATCAGTTGAGATCCCATTCCCACACAGGTCACCCCAGAGGCAAACCACGCTTTCAGGTTATCGGTTTCCGTGCTTACCCCTCCGGTAGGCATAATGCTGGTCCAAGGTTGAGGCCCCTTTATCGCCTTCACGAAACCGGGGCCATAGGTGGATCCCGGGAACAGTTTAATGATCTCCACACCAAGCTCTTCCGCCCTGTTGATCTCCGTTAGACTGCCACAGCCCGGGGAATACATTATCTTTCTACGGTTGCAGGTCACTGCAATGTCCTCACGCAACGACGGGGTCACAATGAAGTTTGCCCCCATCTGTATAAAAAGTGAGGCCGCTGCCGCATCCGTGATGGACCCCACTCCCATGATCATGCCCGGGAGTTCGGACAAAGCGTACTTGTTGAGTTCTGAAAAGACCTCGTAGGCAAAATCGCCACGGGCCGTGAATTCCAACAAACGTGCCCCACCATCATAACATGCCTTGAGCACCTTTTTTCCAAGTTCCACATCAGGGTGATAGAACAACGGGACCATGCCCGTTTCCTGCATCACCTGTGCTACTTCCAATCTACTGTACCTTGCCATATATCTTCTTCTATTCTAAATAATTATTATCGGGCAACCCTTCCAGAGGCATCTCCTCCCATGAGTTTCTCCACTTCATCCACGGTTACCAAGTTCGCATCTCCCTTGATGGTATGTTTCAGGCAAGAAGCCGCTACCGCAAAGTCCAATGCGTTTTGATCATCTTCGGGATACTTGAGCAGTCCATAAATTAGACCACCCATAAACGAATCCCCACCACCTACACGGTCCACAATATGGGTGATCTGATACTCACTGGACTTGTACATGGTCTTCCCATCATACAAAACCCCTGCCCAAGTGTTGTGCGAGGCAGATATAGATCCCCTCAGGGTAGTGATCACTTTTTTGGCATTGGGGAAACGTTCCATCATTTGCTTACAAACCGACAAAAAGGCTTCTGCTTTAACATGCTCGCCTTGGGTAGTGATGTCCAACCCTTCCGGTTTGATCCCAAAGTGCTTCTCGGCATCTTCCTCGTTTCCTAGGACGATATCGCAATATGAGGTCAGTTCGGACATGATCTCCTCACGCTTGGCATCGTCGCAGTACTTCCAAAGTTTTGCTCTGTAGTTAAGGTCTGTGGAAACCGTAAGTCCCAATTTTTTTGCAGCCTTGACCGCTTCGATACAGGCATCGGCAGCCCCTTGGGATATGGCGGGAGTGATCCCCGTCCAGTGGAACCACTCGGCTCCTTTGAACACCGTTTCCCAATCCACCATACCTTTGGTGATCTCGGCCATGGCCGAATGGGCACGGTCATAGACCACTTTACTTCCCCGGCTCACGGCACCGGTCTCCAAGAAGTAGATTCCAAGACGGTCCCCACCAAACACAATATGTTCGGTGCCAACCCCTCTTTTTCTCATCTCCATGAGGGCACATTCCCCTATATCATTTTTGGGAAGCCGTGTTACAAAATCCACGGGAACCCCATAATTGGCCAAGGAAACGGCCACATTGGACTCTCCCCCACCGTACACCACATCAAAACTGCTTGCTTGCGAAAACCTTAAAAAACCTTCAGGGGCCAATCGCAGCATAATCTCACCAAATGTCACAACTCTTTTCATTCCTTCTACTAATCGTATTTCTTGTTTGTTATTGTTTAATTTAATCTGATTTCTTACTCTTTATCTTCCTCAATCTCTTCTCCTTTTGGAGGCCTTTTGTGCCAATACGATGCCAAGATAGACCCCGTAATGTTCATTAGCGGACCAAATACGGCAGGTGCAAGTCCCATGGTGGCAATTTTACCCAAGGAGTTTGCAATCCCCGAGGCAAGTCCCCCATTCTGCATGCCCACTTCTATCGATATGGTCCTGGAGTCTCTCTCGGACATGCCTACTAGTCGTGCGAACCAATAGCCCAAGGTATATCCAAAAAGGTTGTGTATCAATACCAACACCATCAAAAGACCACCTATGTCCAGTAGACTGTCCCTTCCGGCCGCAGTAATCACTACAATGATCAATCCGATACCCAACATAGAGATTATGGGCATGGCCTTATCCAACCACTTGGCCCCATCGCCTCTTAGCTTGTTGAACAACAGACCGGCACCAATGGGCAAGATGATCATTTTAACAATGCTCCACATCATACCCAATACATCTATTTCGATGAATTCCCCGGCCAATAATTTCATCAGCAAAGGGGTCACAAAGGGAGCTATCAAGGTGGCAATGGATGTAATGGTAATGGACAAGGCCAAATTTGCCTTGGCCAAATAGGCCATTACATTGGAGGCTACCCCACTGGGCGAGCAACCGATCAATACGATCCCCGCAGCTATTTCAGGTGGAAAATCACTTATTGAGGCCAATAGAAATCCCATGACGGGCATAATGGCCAATTGGGCCGTGACGCCTACCAAAACCCCTTTTGGGGTCTTGATGATCCCCACAAAATCATTGATGCTCATGGAGGTTCCCATCCCGAACATAATCACTTGGATCAAGGGTATGATGAGACCCGTAAGTTTAAAATCCCCTATGTAGGTAAAATATTGTGGGTAATACAGTGCCAATGTTACCCCTGCGAATATCAAGGCCGTAAACACATTGCCGTTCAATGATTCATATCCGCTGAAGCCATAGGCACAAAATACAAAGACGCCAATGATCACCAGACCAGCACTGGCCAAATTGCCTGTTACCGCCATGCCAATGGCAATGCACAGCAACAGCAGTGAAATCCACAATGAGATCGAATGTTTGTTTAGTTTTTTCAAAAGTTGAGTTTGTTTTGGTTATTCTTATGTGTACTGTTCCTGTGCTTGGAACGGTGCCTATAGCTTAAAGGCTTGTCTGGCCAGTAATTGCCATTCTCCTTCTTCGGAGAGTTCATAAATCTGCATGTTTCCAATTTTGATTTCCAAGGGTTCTCCATCTTTCGTGGCACTGGCCAAAAAGATGTTCCGTACCACCGCAGTATTTCCCGATAAGGTAATAGTTTGCTCAGGTCCTGTAACTGATTGAAAATCGAATGGCCCATTGAGCACATCATCGATAAAGGTCGCTTTATCTTGTACCAATCCACTGGAATGGCCATAGGTGAGTTTGTCCGAGCAAAGTTTTTCCAACACCTCTTGGGTTGGGTTTTCCAATGCCTTGTTAAATTTTAAAACCACAGCTTCAACGTCCGATACTTTTGGTGCTGGGGCTGCGGATTCAACTACAGTTGTTGTTTCTTCCTGTTTCTGTTTGGCATCCCCACATGAAGCAAGGGATAGCAACAGGGCCATCGCCGAAAGGGCAATGGCCATATTGTTCTTTACAGTCATAAAATGTTTTTTAATCTTTTTTACGTTACCAGGTTCGCTTGCTCAAGACCTTGTCCAGTTCTTCCCTAGTCATTTTTCCAAGTTCAGGTTTTCCTTTTAGCCAATTGATAAAGTCATTCTTGATCTTATCAGTCCATTGACTATCAATTTCACCTGTGGTGTACTTTTTGGTTTTTATCATCTCAAAACCGAACACGTCCTTAAGGGCCACAAACTCAGCAGTGGCCACAACTTGTTCGGCTAAATGAGCCGGTATAAAAAGCACCCCTTCTTCTTTAGCCAACACCAAATCCCCTGGAAGTACAATGGCTGCTCCTATTCGGATGGGTACATTGAGTCCCATGGTTACCATTTCCTCCAAAAAAGAAGGATGGAAATCTCGTACAAAAGCATTAAACCCTTCCAATTCCTTGACGGCTTCCAAATCTCTTGCACTTCCATTGAACACCACCCCATTGCCCGACTTGCTGAAAATTGAAGTGGCCAAAGTAGCTCCCATGAGCGTACCGGCATCAATTTTACCGAAGCCATCCGCAACATAAACATCACCTTGGGAAAGCATTTCGATGGGCCAGGAATTGGTATTCCCCTTTCTGCCCTGAGCATGTCCGCGTGCCTTGATGTTGCTTTCCACATCTGGGCGACTTGGCATGTACATGGCCGTTAACGCACGACCCACTACTGGAACATCGGTATGGACCATTCTCCAATTGCCTTCGAACTGGTTGGTATACCCTTCGTTCTTCAATACGGTCCAAGCATCATCTATGCCAATTTTCTTGGCCCGTTCCAATAGGCCATCCGGAATCCGTGGGCGTCCATCATCAAAACGTTCACCCTTCCATTCGGAAGTCAAAAAAATCAATTCTTCCTTGGGAATTGTCTGTCCATTAAGACCAATTGAAACAAAAAATAGAAATACTACAGCAATGTTCAGTTTGAACATAAATTTCTTCATATCTAAGTTAATCAAGTGTATTAAAAGTTTAATCCAAAGCAGCTATACAATCAATCTCCACCAAAGAATCCCCAGGGACACCACCGTAGGTAGCCACTGTAGTTCTTACGGGAGGATTACTGCCAAATCGGCCACGATACACTTCGTTCATTGCATGATAATCGTTAAGGTCTGCCAAGTACACATTTACTTTAAGAACCTTTTCCATTGAGGAACCGTTCTTTTCCAATTCTTTCTGGATATTATCCAATACAATCTTGGTGTGTGCTTTTATTTCGAAAGGTTCAACGTGAGCTCCTTTACCTGCTATATATAAGGTATTTCCATGTTTTACTGCTCCAGAGAACAAAGGAACATCCTGATCGGTAATGATATCACCTACAACCTCTTTTTTAGCTTTGTCGCCTCCGGTCATGGCCTTTGCAGCTGCTGTAGCCCCAACTCCAAAAAGAGCTGCCAACCCTACTCCTATTCGTTTGAACGATGATCTTCTTGTTTGATTTTCCATATTACAATGTTTAAAATGATTAAGGTTTGTTTATTTACTATTCTAGTTTTTTTAATGATCAAGTGGCCAACGGTGGACCTCCCGGCACATTTAGTTTTGTGCGATTTTGCCTGTAAGATACCTTTTTGGCAGCGAACTTCGCTGTTAAATATTCTCCAAGGAACACAGAGCCGCTCAGCTCTCCATTGGAAATCTTACCGATGAACCAAAAACTGATGCCATTTCCTGGAATCCTAAAACTGCTTCGGAGTACCACTTCGTCCCCTTCGATCATACCGATCATATCCTGACTGCCATTTTCGCTGGTGTGTGTACCTGATATCCAGTTACCATCCTGCTCCAAGAAAAACTTATGGGTACTATTACTCGTAAAGTATTTTACATCAGCTTCCCAATGTCCAGAGATATCCTCACTTGGGGATTCCATTTCATCTGAAATTGGCTCTCTCTTTTGTGAAAGGACATCATACAACCTGTCTGCAACAACTTTTGCGTTTCCGGGACGCATTTGGCTAGGGGTAATGGTAATGGAAGTACTGTCGCCCCTACTCCAACCTCCAATGGCTATCCTTGGCTTGTTACGGGCCACTTCCTCGGCCACTTCCTCTCCTGTTATATGAAGTTTGTCCGGATCCCACTTTAAAATCAATCTAGGGGTCCTGTTGTTCAACCCTTTGGGCAAGGTCACTTCTGAAGTGATTCCATCAATTTTGGTCAATTTGGAAGAAATCTCATCCAACCAATCCAACCAAGTCTGCCATTCCTTATCATGATCTCTGGTCGTCCAAGCCTCAACAGCAGCCAACATCCCCAACATCTCCTCTTTCCCCACTTTGTTGTCCCTTCCAGGTCCGTGGTGTGGCGAACTAGCTTGCCATGCTGCCATGAGCAGGTCTTTATCTCCCAATAACAATCCCGCACACTGCGGTCCGCAAATAGCCTTTCCTCCACTATAGGCAACCACTGTGGCGCCACGCTCCAAATGAACACAAGGAATGCTTAAATCCTCTGCGGCTGCATCGGCCAAGACTGGAATATTCTTTGGTTTGGCGATTTCACTGATTACTTCCAATGAAAGTGGTTTCCCTGTTTCATTGTCATCACCTGTCATGATATAGATCATGGCTGTTCTTGGGTTGATGGCCTCCCGCATTTCTTCGGGGGAATCCACCGTGATCACTTTTACCCCAATATTGCGGATAGCATGATCGTAGTAGTTTCGTGAACTTCTGGGGATGATGACTTCATTCTTCTCGAAATCATCAATATGTGGTATCCTAATCAATTTTTCTGGGTTGCCACCAGTCACACAGGCTGCGGTTACGTGTTTCATCCCTGCGGCACATCCCGCAGAAACCATCCCCCACTCCGCCTTGGTGATTTCGGCCAAACGACGGCCAATTCCTTCGGCAAGCTCATCATATTGTACGAAATAACCAGATGCGGCTTCCATAGCTTCCATGACCTCTGGACGTTCCGTGGAGCCTCCTAAAATGGTAAAGGTCCCTCTACAGTTTATTATAGTATCTATTCCCAAGGATTCATAAATGCTGGGGCCTTTGGATGATTTTGTCATCAACGGGCCTACACTACCCAATGTACCACCAAGCATAGATTGGCTGGCCATTAGGCTTCCCGCTACAGGAACAACGCCTAATTGTTTGATTATTTCCCTTCGTTTCATGCTCATGTTTTTAAGTATTAGTTTGTTTTCGTTTGGTCATTGCTATTTGTCCCATTCTTTACTGGACAATCCATTGAGATCATAAACTACCTTCCCATCCTTTAAAGTGACTTCGCACTCAAATTTTTGATCTCCTGTAATTTTTCTGTTCTTTGTATCGATAAAGCCATAATCTCCTTTCTGAAGCGATAGAATAGCCACATCGGCAATGGCCCCGACACTCAAATGTCCCAACTCTGTCCTTTTAATAAATTCCGCCGGTTTCCATGTTGAGACGGCAACTACTTCTTCTATACTCATCCCCATGTTAATGAACTTAGACATGATGTTAAGCATATCCTTCATACCCCCGTTCATACTTCCAATATGTAGATCGGTACTGATGGCATCTGGCTTAAAACCTTGTTGCATAGCTGGTACAGCCTGGGAAAAAGCAAAGCTTCCACCTCCGTGGCCAACATCAAAAACAATTCCTCTTTTTTGGGCTTCGAACACAAAGGGTTTAACTTTTCCTTGATCATCGACCACTCTTTCACGACTACCCAATGATGCGTAAACATGCGTATAAATATCTCCAGGCCTTAATTTTTCCATGAACAATTTCTCAATGGACAATGTCGGTGTACTTCCTCCAAAATCTATCATCACGGGTACATCTGCCAAGGTACCAGCCTCTACTGTCCGGTCTGTGGGAGTCCAATCAAAGCCAGAAAAGTGCGCTAGCTTTACACCAACCAATTCAGGATATCTTTTCACGGTCAAGGCTGTCATTTTTGGGTCCATGTCGTTAATATTCTGCTCAATAACGCCACCTTTCATCCCAGACCCTACAATATTCAGAAATCCAAGTACACGAGTTTTTGACCGGTCAATCACGTTTTCCTTGAAAACTTGAAAATTTCGCCATCCTGAACTTCCTGCGTCCACAATGGTGGTAACTCCTGATCTAAAAGTGAAGTTGTCAGGTGCAACACTGCTTGGTCCTCCACTATACATCCCTTTATCATCAGTACCAAAGAAAACATGGCCATGAAGGTCAATAAGTCCTGGAGTAACCAATTTATCTTGGGCATCGATTACTTTTTTACCTTTTTTGGCCGATATATTACTAGCAATTTCAGCAATTTTTCCCTCTGAAATGGCTACATCCATTTTCTTGTTTATACCATTTTTGGCGTCGATAAGTGTCCCGTTCTTGATTACCAAATCATATTCCTGTGCTTGAATGGCCTTTGAACAGAGTAAGACTGTCAATGCAATAAGTGCGTACTTTAATTTATGTATTTTCATTGAGTTATGAGTTTAGGTTATTCTTTTCTTTCTTTCATCATTTGAAATGCCCTTCCAGGACTCTCCACAGTAAAGGTCTCCACATTTCCATTGTCCTGTAGGGTTACGAAAGCTTGAGTGCCTTCCTCTCCCCCAAATGCAATATTGGAAGCTTTTTTTCCTGTCAATGAAATCTCTTCAAGGATTTCCCCAGTTGTTGTGGATATTTTGGCAACGGTACCTTTTCCATGTCGGGTCACATACAAATTCCCATCTGCATCGGTACGCATGCCATCCATGCCAAAATCCTCAAATTTGACCAACAATCGCTTGTTGCTGATTTCACCTTCAGGGGAAAGATCATAGGCCCATATATTGCGCTGTACGGATTCGTTCACATAAAGTGTTTTGTTGTCCGGACTTACCTCAATACCGTTGGTGGTTCCCATATCCCCTTCGAGTAGGGTAAAGGTCCCCTCTTCCACTCTCCAAATCTGCCCTTTTGAATTGGCCCAATCAGGGTCGCTGGCAAAGATGATATCATTGTCCATGATGGCAATATCATTGGGTTGATTCAATCCATCATTGTGGGCATATACACTGATTTCCTTGGTATCCATGTCCACTTTTAGGACATTGTGCATGGTATAATCCGCAATGAACATATCCCCATTACTGTTGAACCGGATGCCATTTCCAATGCTCCCTTCGGGAAGGGTCACAAAAAGGGAGGCATTCCCCTCGGCATCAACCTGACCAATGGTACCCTGCTTTTCAAAGTTTACCACATAAAGGATACCATTTGCATCCACAGCAGGTCCTTCAATTCCTCCTGTGAAGCCTGATGGTTCTGTTAAAACGCTACTCTGGTACAATGTTGATTCTTCTTTAGTGGTATTTTCCTGATCTTCTGTTGTTGACTGATCATTTGATTTTTGTTTACATGCCGTGGATAGCAGCACAAAACATACCGTCATCAGCTTAAAGTTACGGAAGCAATTGGAAACGCCCCTGTTCTTAACAGCCATTGTTATACGATATACAGATTTCATAAAAAAAGTGGTTTAATTGGTTATCTTATGGTGTTTCGTTGGTCTTTCGCACTTTGGCCACTTCTTCGGGGGTTATTTTTGAGCCCTTGTTTCCAAAACTTCCACGCACATAGGTCAATATACCTGCTATCTCCTCATCAGAAAGTCTATCCAACTTTGGCATTACATTGTTATAAGACTTCTCGTGCACAAAAATTTCTCCGCGTAGACCTTGAAGCACTACATTGATCAAGCGTGTCTTGTCTCTCAAAATCCACTCTGCATCGTCCAAAGGTGGGAAACGATCATTCCCCAAACCATTTCTTTGGTGGCATACGGAACAATAGGTATTGTAGAGCTTTCCACCTTCTCCTACATTTTCATCGCTATACATATCGTCCTCATCATTCGGTTTAACCACCATGTCTTCGAACTCAACCGGAGTTTTGATGTTGGAGGCTGTTCTTTTGCGCTCTTCCATCCCCGCCAATTCAGCTTCCCCAAATTCGTCCTTATCTCCTTTGTACATGATTCTCCAAATCTTACCTTTTTCGGAATCCGACACATACAAAGACCCATCAGGTCCAACTGCCAATCCCATGGGACGATAGGTTGCATCACTGGTATTCTTAATGATTTCCTGCTCGGCAAAACCATCAGCAAATACTTCCCAAGGTCCTGTTGGAATCCCATTTTCCATAGGAACAAATCCAATAAAGTATCCTGTTTGGGGGTATGGGGCGCTACTTGTGGAGCCATGGAAAGCAATGAATGCACCATTCTTATATCGTTCTGGGAATTGATCCCCCTCGTAGAACATGATATCATTTGGTGCATAGTGACCCTGGAAACCAACCACTGGGTCCGTAAGCTCATCCTTATCTTCTCCTTGCTTTTCACCATCACCTCCATATTCAGGGTTAAGGAAATAGTCTCCTTTTATCTGATCATAATAATGGTATGGCCATCCGGCATCGTCCCCTTCTTTAAGTCTCACAAATACTTCCGATGGCAATACGGAACCTTCCCAAGCTGTAAATTCAGCTGGCCATGTATTGTGCAAATAATCCCTTCCATGGACGACAGCGTATAGGTTGTCATCTTGATCGTTCCAGTCCATTCCCACAACGCTACGCAAACCTGTGGCGAATTTTACTCCATCTTCCTGAAACTGGTTCAATTTGTTGGCATCGAATTTCCAAACACCCCCCCTATGTTCCAAAAGTGGACAAGGGAATATTCCGGGGGACAATGGTGACCTATCATCTACCTGACAGGCATCTGAAGGGGCGCCAAATACGGTATACAAGTTCCCTTCATTATCAAAAGCAATGGGTTTAGTATCGTGCT
>JAUICT010000008.1 GCA_030429325.1 Bacteroidia bacterium | reverse complement strand
TGTTCCCTGTCCCATTTATCTTGAAGATATTCCCGGGCATATTCCGGCACCCACTCGGTTTGATAGTGTTGGGCCAATTGTTGGGCCAAGGTGGTCTTTCCAGTAGATTCCGGCCCAAATAGAACTACTTTTATGAGGTTTGTGGGCTCTTGCCCAAGTCTTTCTTCCATGCTACATATCCCTGAATGGCCAATACGGTAAAAATGAGGTATTGCAATGAAAACATACCCCATCCCCTATAGGCGTACAAAGGTACAGTTATTAAGTCTCCCAAAATCCAAAGGGTCCAGCTTTCCAATTTTTTATTTGCCATATACCACATTGCCGTAAAGAAAATGCCCGAGGTGATGATATCCACATAGTTGGTTGTTTTTATTTCGGCCCCAAAAGCCTTATATACTCCGAAAGTGACCAGCAAAGTAATGGAGAACAGTGCAACCCCTATCCATTTTTCCTTGGTATTGGTACGGGAAATCTTTACAATAAATTCCCTGTCCTGCTTTCTTCTGGCCCAGTTCCACCATCCATAAATGCTCATGATGGAAAAGTAGAAATTCATCATCATATCGCCCAGCAAGCGATCTACAAAAAATATGTAGGTAGTGATGGCCGTGGCCACCAAACCTGTAGGATAGACCATAATATCCTCCTTCTTGGCATAGACCACACTGGCTATTCCAAAGAAAAAGGCAGTGGCCTCAAGAATAATCAGGGAGAGTTCGCGGCCCTCGTACGGGCCTAGGAAAAAATCAAAAATGGGGTTCATAGTCGCTCCTATCAGATTTTACAATCTTCATCCCCAATACTACATGATCAATATTTTCAAAGGCTACTTTAATTTCATCCGTCAACAACCCCATAACCCTATCATACTCCCCAAAGACTTGGGTGCTTAGGGGGTTCTCCAAAACAGTAAGCCCGGAAGACCTCAACGTTTTGATGAAGTTGATGATTGGGGGTTCAAAATTATCTTGCAACGGAGTCAAGGTAAGCTCAACGGATATCTTCATGGGGGCTCTTTTGTATTGCGAAAACAAATCTAGTAAAAACTACCTGTCATCCCCCCATCATTTTAAGAGCATATACACAAGTAAATCCCTCAAATTCCAAAAACTCAATTTCATAATGGGATTTCTTGCCCTTGTACAGGATTTCGGCCACGGTGCGTGCATCTTGAAAGGTAAAGTCCATCACATCAATATGCCGTAAAAAACTCAACCCCTGTTGCGCATAGATTTTATAGAGTGATTCCTTGGCGCCCCACACGATGGTAAGCTTTCTGATAATGGCTTCGACATTGGCCAAGGTTTTGTACTCTTCAATGGGAGTGAATTTATGTGCAATTCTCAGGATTTTATCGCGCTGCATCTCAATATCTATCCCCACTTCGTCCGTTTCGCTGATGATGATCCCCGTAAAATTATGCGAATGGGTAATGGAAATATGGTTGCCATCCTTTAAATGGGGTTTTCCAAAATCGTCATAGTACAGGTCCTTGTCCACATAACCCGCTTTGGCCATTAAGTGTCTGATACTCAAAAAAGCCCTCCGGTGTGCTTCGGATTTCATCCCATCCATCCTATTTTGGCAATGAGGGGTAAGCTCTATCCCCTTGGACAATTCCTTCTCAGCCTCCGTAACTTTCCAGATATAGACCGAGGTGGTTGGTGAAACTGTTATGGTTTTGTAAATGGGCACGATTAATAGTTAGGTGTTTTTGTATCTTTGCTGCACTATAAAAGCTAAGCTACGAAAGTAAATTTATATACGTATGAGCACAAAGACAATTCCCCATGTACCCTATAAGGTGAAAGATATTTCCCTAGCTGCTTGGGGAAGAAAAGAGATTGAGCTTGCCGAGGCCGAAATGCCAGGACTTATGGCATTGCGCGAGGAATACGGAAAAGAACAGCCTTTGAAAGGAGCCCGTATTGCCGGTTGTTTGCACATGACCATACAAACTGCGGTACTGATTGAAACTTTGGTGGCCCTTGGTGCCGAAGTGACCTGGAGTTCCTGTAACATTTTTTCCACCCAAGACCATGCCGCTGCCGCCATTGCCGCTGCCGGAATCCCGGTCTACGCTTGGAAAGGGATGAATGAGGAGGAGTTTGACTGGTGTATTGAGCAGACCTTGTTCTTTGGTGAAGAGAGAAAACCCTTGAATATGATCTTGGACGATGGTGGTGACCTTACCAATATGGTATTGGACAAATATCCTGAACTGGCTTCGGGCGTAAAAGGCCTTTCCGAAGAGACCACCACCGGTGTACACCGCTTGTACGAGCGCATGAAGAAAGGCACCTTGCCCATGCCTGCCATCAACGTGAACGATTCTGTGACCAAATCCAAATTCGATAATAAATACGGGTGTCGTGAAAGCGCCGTGGATGCGATTCGTAGGGCCACAGATACCATGTTGGCCGGAAAACGAGTGGTTGTTGCCGGATATGGGGATGTTGGAAAGGGAACTGCTGCCTCCTTCCGTGGTGCAGGGGCCATTGTTACCGTGACCGAAATTGACCCCATCTGTGCCCTCCAAGCTTGTATGGACGGTTATGAAGTGAAAAAACTGGAAACCGTTGTTTCCAATGCAGATATTGTAATTACCACTACGGGCAATAAGGACATCATACGGGAAGAACATTTCCGTGCCATGAAGGACAAGGCCATTGTCTGTAACATTGGGCATTTTGACAATGAAATTGATATGGCTTGGTTGAATGGCGCTTATGGAAATACCAAGGACGAAATCAAGCCCCAAGTAGATAAGTATACCATTGATGGTAAGGACCTTATTATTTTGGCAGAAGGTAGATTGGTGAACTTGGGCTGTGCCACGGGCCACCCCAGTTTTGTGATGAGCAACTCATTTACCAACCAAACCTTGGCCCAAATAGAGCTTTGGAACCACAGTGACAAATACGAAAACGAAGTGTATATGCTTCCCAAGCATTTGGATGAAAAAGTGGCCCAATTGCATTTAGCCCGTTTGGGTGCCGAATTGACCCAATTGAATGAGGAGCAGGCAGAATATATCGGTGTGAAGGTGGAAGGACCTTTTAAACCTGATTATTACAGATATTAATTTTCTGGACAACCTATAAAAAGGCCCCGATTATGATCGGGGCCTTTTTTATTTGGCAAAACTTAGACCTAGCCTTTCAGCCAAGCCTTTCGCAATTCCTTCTGGGCTTCCGTTGCCGCTGGGTTTTCCAATAGGGTAACGGCTTTGGTATACGTTGGTGTGGTTGTGGTATCTATGAGGATTTCCTCATCTCCTCGCAATAACTCCACCTTTATGGCTTTGCCGGAACTCCATGCATACACCTCCGTTAAAATTTGATTGGCATTGGCCAGGGTAACCTCTTTTCCATTTATGGATTTTATAAAGTCATTGGGCTGTACCCCATTATCGTTCCAAAAACTATTGTTTGCCACAAGATCATTGAACTTAATCCCTCCCCTCTCTGGGTCGGCAGACAAAATCAGTTCGCCGGCATTCTGAATGTAATTGGTCTCCACTTCGGCCTCGGCGAAATACAAGCCAACCTTATCCAACATTTGGCCATAATCTATAGGTGTGCTTCCTACCACATGGGTGTTTAAAAATTCTCCTACCGCCGGATAGGTCATTGCTGTAATCTCGGCAATCAGGGCATCATCTTCAAAAGGTTTGTCCTTGCCATATTTTACGGACAACTCTCCCAATAATGAGCGTAGGCTACGCTGTCCACCACTGTTTTCCCGCATTAAAATATCCATGCACATACCGATCAATGCCCCTTTCATATACACATTGGCATAGTTGTTCTTGTATGGATTCTCCAAGATGTTTTCACTCATTTGGGTAAAACTCATGGCGTCATCGTAATTAGACCTTGAGGTGTTTATCTTTTCGGTGGTCCTGGCATAGTATTCCGCTGGATCTATCAAGCCCTCATAAACCTGAAAATGCTGTGCAAAATATTCGGTGACCCCTTCGTAAAGCCATAGGTGCTTGCTGAAAGTTGGGTTGTTGTAATCAAAATAATGTACGTCTTCTGAATGTACTGAAAGTGGAGTGACAATATGAAAGAATTCGTGGGCCACCACATCGATCATAGACTCTGCCAACGCCTCTGGATCCATTTGTTCGGGCAAGACCACCACAGTGGAAGTATGATGCTCCAAAGCTCCAAACCCTTTTGGGGAATCTGGTTTCTCTGTATCGGACAAATACAGTAGGATGTCATACCTCGGGGTGCTGTTCAAATCTCCCAGGTATCTTTTTTGGGCCTGCATCATCTCCGCCATGACCTCTTTGATTTCGGAAGCCTTGTGTACTCCATTGGGCGAAAAAACACTCAATACAATCTTGATGTTCCCCACCATGAACTCTTCCACCTCGGTCTCACCGTACATCATGGGATTGTCTGTTACCTCAAAATATCGATTGGCCAAGAACACTGAGTTTTTAATGGTACCATCCTCGCTCTGGGTCGATTGTATTTCTGTAAGGGGAGAGGTATACTTGAATTTTGTTGGAGATTTGATGTCAATTTGGTAAGCATTACGTTTTAGGGAATCAAAATACCCCACAAATCCGTGCAGGTTCAACATCACCTGCTTAGGTTCTATGTTGGTGCCCGAAGGCGAAAAGGGAACTTCCTCGCCAATACCTCCTTGCACTTCCTGATCAAAGGTATCGTTTACGGCGTATTCTATTCTGTCCAAATTCTTGGCATCGGCAAAGGTCCAAGTGTTGGTATCCACTTGGGTGGCCTGCATTGTGTTGCCTTCATAATCAAAAGCTGTAATATTCTCTATATACCTTCCAAAATCGGATACGGCATAGGTTCCCTGGACCACTCTTGGCAATCTGTAAGTGATGGTATCTTGGATAAACCTCCCCGGATCTATGACCACATTTACTTTATCATCTTGGATGTTGACCAAATCCAATTGTGCCCTTATAGGATTATCGGAAGCTAGATCATTTGTTTGGTTTTTGACACCGCAAGAAAAAACCGTTGCAAGTACCAATGCATGTAAGGTTACCTTTTTTATCATGATTTACTGATTGTTTTTTGATATTGCCGACTAATATAGGGTTAAAATATTTTCAACAACAATAGGTCTGGGAAATTGTTGTTTTGTTACGGACAAAGATACTTTTCCCGGTAAAATCCCTGTTTTGGAATATATTGAAAGTTTATCGCAACAAAAAAACCATGGTAAAAAACCATGGCTTTTGATGAAGTACAATATTATTAATCCGCCAATAGGCTTTCCGAATAATAGCAGCTCTTGCTCTCTTGTAGAATGGCCAACCCCTCTTGTCTGGTACTCATAGGGTCGATTTTAACTTGTTCCCCATTGGGCATATACACAATGTAGAATCCTTCCTCGAAAGAAGATAACTTTATAATCTCTCCATTGGGGCGAACGGCGTTCCAAGATTTTTCATCGGGCTTGTACACCAAATCGATTTTCTTGCCTTGTTTGGGTCCTGCGACCACACTCACCTGCACTCGGTTCTTTGTGGCCACCATTTTAAAGGTGTTACCATCATGTTCCACCATTTGGGTCTCGGATTCCCCTTCCTTCATGGCGATAGGGTTAGATCCAGACCAAAACTCGATTACATTGAAGATTATAGCATCCCCGAGAAGGAATAATTCATATACGGGGACAATCCACAACCCCCAAAAAATCAGGTTATCTACAAATTTACTGTCGGTTGCCCCTTGGTTCCAGTCCTTCAAATTATTGAACGCCTTGAACGACCCCAAACAGCTTGAAAACAAAATGGTAGATGACAATAACAAACAGCTAATGACTTTTTTCATGATAAATGGGTTTATAGTTAATGTACTTAAAGCTACAAAAAGAATTCAACTTCCTTTCGCACATAAATGAGTACCTTGTTTCCCAATTAAAACTAATTAGGAACATGGCCCAAAATTGGTATGAGATCAAAAACGTGGATACGGTAGATTCCCCATCCATTGCCCTGTATATAGATCATCTGGAATACAACATCAAAGAAATGCTTTCCTTGGTCGATGGGGATACTACCCGTTTGATGCCTCACATCAAGACCAACAAAATGCCCAAGGTCATGGAGCGCTTGTTGGATGCGGGCATTTCCAACTTCAAGGGTTCTACCATTGCGGAAGCGGAAATTGCCGCAGAGGCGGGTGCCAATTTTGTGCTGATCGCCCATCAACTGGTGGGGCCCAAAGTGGACCGTTTCCTTGAATTGACCACCCATTTTCCTTCTACCCGTTTTGCCACGCTGATTGATGCAGTGCCTACGGCCAGATTGTTGAATGAAAAGGCGAAGGTCAAAGGCTTGATCATTCCAATTTATATAGACATCAACAACGGGATGAACCGTTCCGGAATCAAAATAGGAAAGGAACTCGATGCTTTGATAGCCTCTTTGGATGGATGCAAATCCCTTCAGTTTGAAGGGTTCCATGTGTACGATGGGCATCTTCGCGACCCCAATTTTTCGGAGAGGAACCAAAAAATTGAAGAGGGGCTGGAGTCCGTCACCGACTACTTCAACGCCTTAAAAAATTCACGTCCAAGCCTGAGAATGATTTGTGGTGGAACCCCCTCCTTCACTTCACACCGTATGGAAGAAAACAGGATTACAAGTCCGGGTACCTGCGTGTTGTGGGATTGGGGATATGGGGAAAAATTAACGGAACAAAACTTTAAGCACGCTGCCCTTGTGGTGACCCGCGTCATCTCCAAACCCACCGAAGGTATTGTTACCGTGGATATGGGGCATAAATGCGTGGCCGCTGAAAATCCAATCGACAAACGGATACAATTCCTCAATCTTAAGGGTTACGAGCTACTTTCACAAAGTGAGGAGCATGGTGTGATCAAGGTAGCGGATTGGAATGCCCTGAACATCGGTGATGTGCTTTACGGCATCCCCTACCATATTTGTCCTACCATTAACCTACATGATGAGGTTTCCGTGATTAAAAACGGTAAAAAAACCGACACTTGGGAGATTACCGCTCGAAAACGAAAACTTACCATTTGAATTTTATTCCAGGTCCAACGCTTTCTTCAAATCGTAAAAATAAAAGTCCTTTTGGTCGTTCATTGCGGCAAAAAGACCATTGGGGAAGGTATCGTTCAACGGTACAGTAACCACATCGCAGCCATCAGTTTCTGTAGTGGATAGGTTTACGGCCTTGATAAAACTATTGTCTTTTCTTGAAAAGATATTGAACTGTCCGCGTTGCTGGTCAGATACAATAATGTATCCTTCTCCGTTGGAGTACCTTGCAATGGCAATCCCCTCGATATCTTCCAAAAAGTGTTCTCCACCAAAACAGGCCAATTCCTCATTGCCCATACTAGGTTCCGCATAATATTTTTTAATGCATTCGCCCTCATCGGAATAATATACGTAGCCCATTTCGTTGTCCACGGCAATGGCCTCAATTTCCTTTCCTCCCGTAAAGCTTCCGAACTTTCGCACCAAATTGGCGGAAACTCCCATGCTATCCGATTCAAATTTATACTGGTACAAATACGAACCGCTTGGTCCTATCTTTCTCCCTACAATAGCATATAGGGATGAATCTTTTGGCGATTTGTACAAACTGATGCCCATGGCCAGACGTTGTTCCATATTCGATTCATCTTCAAAAACAGGGAAACCTCCACCATCAAGCGGCTTCATATCCGGTACGGAAAACAATCTTATTTGTTGCTTTTCCCTTTCCGTGAAAGCAATTACATCCACAGCAACGGAATCGTTCAACTGAAAACCGTATTCCAAATCCACATTGTTGGGTCTTTGGATGTTTTTGATGGACTTTTCTTGAATGATCTTTCCATTGAGGTCAAAGGCATAAATACCTCCGTTGGTCTCTTTATCGGTTCCAAAAACAATACTTTTTGACGCATCGTCCGGATTGACCCAAATGGCGGGATCATCCGTATCGTTCGGTGTCTTTTCAGTAATAATGTCCGGTGCTATGGCTGGAAGCTCACTCCCTTTTTTACAGGAAACCATACCTAGCACAAGCATAAAGGGTATATAGATTTTTTTCATAAGAATAGTTTAAAAAAGAAGGCGTCATTTGGAGCGCCTGCCCAAATAGGGCAGGCACTCGGCATGACATTGTTCAAAATACTAGCTGCTGAAATTATTTTTTGAACAAATCGTACTTCAATCCAAAAGTGAATCGAATATCGTAGAACTCCATTTGTTGGGTTCTATCCTTTACTCCTTGAAAATAGCGCAAAGGCTGATTGGTAATATTGTTTACGTCTGCATACAATCTCAAATTACTGTTGATGGCATAGCTAGCGTTGAAATCCAGGAAAAACTGGGTATCATAGTATCTGTCCTCAAAGGCATTCCCCCCTATTTCATCCACATACGAATCAGAAAAATTGGCGGAAAGTCTTGCACTGAAACGTTTGTCTGCATACCCCAATGATCCGTTGAACATGTTGGGAGCGGTATTGGGCAGATCCAAATCGGTACGCTCGTCACCATCTTCGTTACGGATACCATCTGCACTGGATGACAAATAGGTATAGTTCAAATAAATACTAAAGTTTCTAGCAAAGCCTGGCAAGAAATCCAATTGTCTTTGAAAAGATACCTCCGCACCAAAAATGGAAGCTGAATCCCCGTTCAAGGGTTGAAAAATATCGTATCCTGTGGTTTCTGTTCCAAAAGAATCATCTTCAGATTCTGTGATGAAGGTATAGATAAAATCGTTTATCCTCTTATAAAAAAGCCCTCCTGAAACAATCCCTACGCTCTCAAAATAATGCTCCGCGTTCAAATCAAAGTTCATGGACGTTGTTGGGTCCAACTCTGGATTCCCAACAATGACCTCTGCATCCTCGTTCACAATCTCCACCCTTGGAATCAAATCAACATAGTTGGGTCTGGCCAAGGTGTTGGTCCATGCAAACCTTAGAATGGTATTTTTGGTTGCATCATATTTAAAGTGAACGCCTGGTAAGATATTGGTATAAGAGTTTTCATCCGAAACTTGCTCCACTTCAATACCTTCCTCAATACCGGCATCCTCATCTTCCTCTATATAAATGACACGGTTTCCATCAGACTCCAATTTGGTATTCTCTACCCTAACCCCGGCCAACACACTCAATTTGTTGGAAAGTCTTTGGTTGACCATGGCATAAGCTCCCAGAACATTCTCCTTTACCTCAAAATTTCCTGGTAGGAACTCATCTGGAATGGCTTCTCCATTTGAACTGTTCAGATTCAAAGAACCCAACCACTCCTCACTGGCAAAATTCCCAGCTTGATACTTGCTCCCCGCCAAAAAGTCGGGGTTTGTATAACTCTTAACAGGCATATCGGCCAAGGTTGGATATAGATCTTCCAAATCATATTCAAAAAAGTCATTGTTTCTTTCCTTGGTTTTGAACCTGCCCCTTGCACCAAATTTTAGGGTTCCCCCATTTCCAAAGAAATTTGCAGGCAATTCAAAATTGGCAAAGAAGTTCATGTCTTCTTCCTCGGTATATTGATTTTCATTGGTAATCTCACCGAATTCAAAGTTGCCCAAATCGTTAAAATCGGAGGCAGTGGCAGCCGTCATGATAGGATATCTGGGGTTGCTGTTATCGTTGTTTACAATGTATTCGGATTCATATTCCGCGTAGCGCTCGTTCAAACGCTCCTCTGAAGCCTTGGCATACGACCCCATCCAATCCATCTTCAACGATCCCAACAAATGGTTACCTCCAAGCGTATAATTTTGCATCCGTTGGTCTTCCAAGCGTCTGTTCTTGTTACGCCCACCGGCAATACCTCCCTTGGTCTGTCTTTTGATCTCTGCCGGGAAACGGGTAAGTCTTCCACTGGAAACTGTGAAATCACCTACTTCTATATCTTCTCCGTCCAGAATCTCATGTTCCAATCGGAAACGGTTCTCCCGATCATCCCGCCAGTTGTACATGGTTTTCAGGAAAATATTGTTCCCTGAGTTGATTTGAAAATCAAAGTTGGCCGCAAAACTTCTTCGTACCCGTTGTACCAAATAGGTACGTTGTTCAGTAACATTGGTATAAGGGTCAACATCCATTTCCTCCAAAATGGGTTCACCTTCATCATCCTCTGCCCCGGTATTGTACTCAAATTCATCGGTCCATTCCGCTTCAATATTGTCCGACCCAAAATCATTATCGTTGATGGTTGCGGAAAGCATATACCCAAATTTGCCATCATTGGTGCGGTCCCCTACTAAAATGGATCCGTTCCAAATTCTTTTATCGGTAATAAAGTTGACTCCCGACCCGGCTGTGGCTGAAACCCGAAACCCTTGGGGCGCGGTACGGGTAACCAAGTTTACCGAACCTCCCAAGGCATCGGCATCCATATCCGGGGTAACGGCCTTGTTCACCTCAATGGTCTGGATCATATCCGAAGGAATCAAGTCCATCTGAATGTTTCGGTTATCTGCTTCCGCGGAAGGAATACGGCTACCGTTTAAGGTCACGGAGTTCAATTGGGGGGATAGACCACGAACAATGATATTCCGGGCCTCCCCTTGGTCCACCTGCATGGTAATCCCGGGAATCCGTTTTACGGCATCCCCAATATTGGCATCGGGGAATTTTCCAATCTGGTCCGTTGAGACTACATTGGTAATGTTCAAATTGGTTTTTTGGGTATTCAGGGCTTTCGCCTGCCCACTAAGTCCATAGGCACTTACCTGCACTTCGTCCAATTCTACATTGGAAGGGTTCAGTACAATGCTCACAGCAGTGGTTTGCCCGCCGGATACGGTAACCTCTTGCTCCACATCGGCATAGCCCAAGTAAGAAATATTTAGGGTATAGGTCCCTGCGGCTATTCCCACCAAGGTAAATCTACCATCAAAGTCGGTGATAGCTCCTTTGGACAGGGATTGAATATATACATTGGCACCGGGAACATAAATTCCGTTCTCATCGGTAATGGTTCCTTGTATATTGCCTGTTTGAGCTTGTGCATTTAGGAGACCAAGCGTCAAAAAAAGCGTTACAAAAAGTAGTTTTTTCAAGTTCATCGATTTCATTTTGGTTTACGTTACTATGCACTCCAAAACTATGTATATCAACCCATTAAGATTTAAATTAAAGGGAAACAAAAAGGAAACAAATCCCTAATACTGCGGAAACAAGAAGGCAACAATTACATTTTTTTTACATGGGGCTAACCTTTTCTAAAAAGTGGGGTAAGAAAGAGGTCAAAGCTCTATCATAAAGTTTACCAGTTCCTCTTTTTGGTCTATGGGGAGTTTCTTCCGAAGTCGATGGCGGGCCACCCGAACACTATCAGGAGTCACCCGTAAAATTGACGCAATTTCCTTGGATGTAAGGTTCAGTCTCAGTAGCATCCCCAACCGAAGCTCCGCCGGGGAGAGGTTGTCTTGGGACATGGTGGAGAGTTTTTTGATAAACTCTGGATGGATTTCCTTAAAAAAGTTCATGAACTCATCCCACTCGTGCTCCTGTTGCAGATTAAAATCGATTTCCTTGACCAAGGCTTTTATTTTTTCCGAAGTGTCCATGTTCCTTCGCGAAGCAATGTTTCTCAAAGTATTGGCCAAATCAAGTAAGATTTTGTTCTTCTGGGATAGGTGTAGGCTGTACCGGGACAAGGATGCCGTCTTTAATTGTACTTCACGTTGCAAATTCCTTTCCTCGATGGCTTTTTTGTCCAGTTCCGCCTTAAGCATCCGCTGTTTATATTCCTGTATTTTGATCTTGACCTTCCGTTTTCTCCCCAAATAATTGTATAGGATAGTAAGAATGGCAGCAATCGCGAACAGGGCCACCCAAAGTAGGTTTTGGTTGGCAGCACTTACCTTGTTCTGTTCCTTCAGCAATTGTATTTCGGCCTCCTTTTTATTGGTCTCGTAAATGGTCTGCAGCACATTGAGCTGATTGGAGTTTTGGGCCATGAGCATGGCCCTGTTGTATTTTTCCGATTGTATCAGTTCCGCATGAGCCTTTTCATAATCTCCCATGAATGCATAGGTCTTGGAAAGGTCTTTATGGGCGCTTTCCAACTGATGCAGGTCGTTGAGTTTTTGGGCAACCTCCAATGCCTTTTGGGTATGTGCCAAGGCCGAATCATAGTCCCCCGTTTTCCGAAAGGAATCTCCCAGATTATTGAGTACGTTTACCTCCTCAATGGTTTCGGAGCCCTGCACGTAGCCGTATGATTTATCAAAATATTGATGGGCAAGGTTAAACTGCTCCAAATCTTCGTAAATGCTTCCTATATTTTCATTGGTGATGGCTACGCCATGTTTATCTTCCAGTTGTTCAAACAACAACAGGCTTTCTTTTTGATAGGCCAAGGCCTTATCATATTCTCCCTGCTTTTCATAGCAAGCTCCCAAAAGCGCCATGGAATTGGCCTGGCCAACACTATGGTTAAGCTCCAAGGAACGGTTCATGGTATCCGTAAAATGTTGCTCGGCCAGTTCAAAATTGTTTAGGGAAAGATAGACCCTTCCAATGTTGTTGTTCAATGTGATATATACCGTATCCGAAAGGTCGGTTCCCATTTGTTCCAAAGCACCATTGTATTGGTCCATGGCTTCCGAATACAATCCCAAAGCGTGGTAGTACTCTCCCAATCCAATATGGCTTTGTACAATTTCCTGGGGTTGGTCGGGATGCTTTTTGGAAGCTTCCAACCTTTTTTGAAGTTGCAGAAAAGTGGAGTCGGAGGTTCGTGCTGGGCTGAAATCGATTTGGAATTCTTGTCCCAGAGCTTTTGTGTGGATAAGGACTATCCCCAAGACCAATGTACAAAAGGCACAAAAATTTGTTTTCATGGAACGTGACCCAAATTAAGAAGGGAACAATAAAATCAATTACTGTCGGTCACATATCACCATTAGGTTATTAAACCATTAAAAAATAAGTGGGACACAAGGGTAAAAAAAATAAGGCCCCGCAAAGCGGGGCCTTATTTTAATCGTATAAAACGGTGGTGTTCTTATGCTTGAAAAGGCTCGATGGAAACAAAAGATTTTCCACCAGACTTCTTTTCAAACTTAACGATGCCGTCTACCTTGGCATGCAAGGTATGGTCTTTTCCTGCATAAACATTGTCGCCAGGATTGTGCTTGGTACCACGTTGTCTTACAATGATGTTACCGGCTACAGCGGCCTGGCCACCAAAAATCTTAACCCCTAAGCGTTTCTATTCTGATTCTCTACCGTTTTTTGAACTACCTACACCTTTCTTGTGAGCCATGATATATAAATTTTAGTTCTGTGTCTTATTTGCTTAACGCTTCAATCAACTCGGCTTTCTTCATGGAAGAATATCCGGTAATGTCTTTGGCTTTTGCCATATCCCTCAATTCAGCTACCGTTTTGGAGCTTAAGTCCTCGGCTGCCTTTGGGGCTTCTTTTTTGGGAGCTGCTGCTTTTTTAGCTTCTGCCTTTTTAGGCTCTGCAGCTGGTTTTTCATCAGCTTTCGCCTTTGCAGGAGCAGCTTTCTTGGCACCTTTGGCCACGATACCTTCAACAACGATCTCAGTCAAATATTGTCTGTGCCCATTTTTCTTACGGTATCCTTTACGTCTTTTCTTTTTAAAGACGATAACTTTATCACCCTTAAGGTGTTTTACAACTTTGGCCTCAACAGCCGCACCTTCTATGACTGGGGCGCCAATGGTAACGTTCCCTCCATCTTCCAAAAGAAGAACTTTGTCAAAAACAACTTTCTTTCCTTCTTCTTCCTGTAAACGGTGAACGTACACTTTCTGGTCTTTTGCAACTTTAAATTGCTGCCCTGCCATCTCTACAATTGCGTACATAATACGTTAGTTATAATTATTTAATGGTCTATTCGCCAAATTAGCGGGTGCAAATATACTGCTAAATCCTTAATCCACAAGTATAATTACAACCTTTTGACCCATTATTTTTTGGGATTGTTGGAAGATTTAAAGAGCTGCATAAAGGAAAGTGTTAAAACCAAGGTAGTGGCAAACCCCATTATGGCAACCGTAAAGAAAACTATTCCTTGAAAATTTTTATAGTCCTTGGCCCAAACCTTGGAAAGGTCGTCCAAAAAATGACTGTTAAGCTCGGTGGAGTAGAGCGCAAAGAAAAATGTGAATAGTAGTGAAGCTATAAAACCTGTGGTAATCCCTGCGGTAAAACCACTGCCATAACTAAATCCCTTACCTTGCCGTAGTCTTGTATACTTTATGGTCTCATAAATACCAAACCCAGTGATAACGCCATTAAATAGGCTATAAAACACATTGGTGTGTTTTCCCATAAGGGAGAGTATCAAAAAATATGCAATGAGAATCGCACTGGTGACAATTCCAAAACGAATAGGTAGGGTTAGATTTTTCATCTCATTATATTTTTGGATATGATGATTAATTTACTGAATGTTTACGACATATGCCACAGTTACCTTCAAAGACTTGCGCCATATTTATCTGACTTTCAAATTTTATCCTATATTTAGCGTAACATCAATCAAAAAATCCATACTAACCTCATTGGATTTTAGCAACATAAAATAGAGCATTATGAAAAGAACTCTGCTTTCTGCACTTTTCATACTTCCCATGGGCCATTTTCTTGCTGCGCAAGAAGTCGCTTATGAAGAGTATGATCTAAACAACGGGCTTCATGTTATTCTACACCAAGACAACACGGCCCCTGTGGTGACCACTTCGGTCATGTACCATGTGGGATCCAAGGACGAGGACCCACAAAAAACTGGGTTTGCTCATTTTTTCGAGCATCTTTTGTTTGAGGGCACCCAAAACATTCCCAAGGGTGAATGGGACAAAATTGTGACCAGCAACGGTGGTCGCGGAAACGCCAACACCTTTCTGGATCGCACCTATTATTACGAGACCTTCCCATCCAACAGTTTGGAGATTGGCTTATGGTTGGAGTCTGAACGCATGATGCATCCCATTATTGGACAAGTGGGGGTAGATACCCAAAAGGAGGTGGTTCAGGAAGAAAGACGTCTTCGTGTGGACAACTCTCCTTATGGGGCATTTTTTGAACAAATGCTGAAAAATCTATATACAAAACATCCGTATCGTTGGGGTGTAATTGGCTCCTTAGATCACTTGGCCAGCGCCACTTTGGATGATTTCAAAAACTTCAACAAAACCTTTTATGTACCCAACAATGCCGTACTGGTTGTTGCTGGGGATATCGACATCAACAAAACCAAAAAATTGGTTGCCGATTATTTTGGTCCCATCCCAAGAGGGGCCGATATCCAAAGAAAAAACATTGAGGACACTCCCATCACCAATACCATTCAGGCTACCTATCATGATCCCAATATTCAGATTCCTGCCATCTTTTTGGCATACCGGACTCCGGGACAGGCTAAAAGGGATGCCTATGTCATCAATATGATATCGACCTATCTTAGTGATGGGGAGAGCTCCAAACTCTACAAAAAATTGGTGGATGAAGAGAAAAAAGCCCTTCAAATTTTTTCCTTCCCCATTGATGCCGAAGATTACGGCGCCTACCTTTTGGGTGGTTTACCTGTTGGGGACAACACCATACAAGACATTAAGGATGGGATTGATGCCGAAATCTTGAAAATCCAAACCGATTTGATTTCAGAAAAAGACTATCAAAAACTCCAGAACAAGTTCGAGAACAATTTTGTGAGCGCCAATAGCAGTGTTGAAGGAATTGCCAACTCCTTGGCCGAAAATTACATGCTGCGGGACAACACCGACCTCATCAATACGGAAATTGATATTTACCGATCCATTACCCGGGAAGAAATTAGGGAAGTTGCCAAAAAATACCTGAAAGTGAACCAACGGGTGGAACTTGAATATTTACCAGAACAAAAAGACGCCAATTAAGATGAAAAAGTATATCGTATTGACGGTACTGTCGCTCTTTATGGCAGTATCCCACGCACAGATAGATCGCACCAAACAACCTCAAAGAGGACCTGCTCCTGAAATAAATTTGGAGGAACCTGCCCGTTTTGAACTCATGAACGGCCTCAAGGTTTTAGTGGTTGAAAACCATAAATTGCCAAGGGTATCCATTCATTTGACGATAGATAATCCTCCAATTTTGCAGGGTGACAAGGCCGGGGTTGCCGATTTGACCTCCAGCCTATTGGGAAAAGGATCCAAATCCATCTCCAAAGATGATTTTTACGAGGAGGTCGACTTTTTAGGCGCCTCGATTGATATTAACAGTCAAAGTGCTTCAGCAAGTTGCCTCTCCAAATATTTCCCCAGGATTTTGGAGCTCATGGCCGATGCTTCCTTGAACCCCAACTTTACCCAAGAGGAGTTCGACAAGGAAAAAGATCGCATCATAACCGGTATCAAATCTCAGGAGAAAGATGTTTCTGCCATAGCTACACGGGTACAATTGGCCCTTGCCTATGGCAAAAACCACCCTTTTGGAGAGATTACCAGCGAAGAGACCGTAAATAATGTGTCCTTGGCCGATGTAGAACAGTTTTACCGCAACTATTTTGTGCCTGCCAATGCCTATTTGGTGGTTATTGGTGATGTTGATTTCAACAATGTAAAGGAATTGGTGACCCAATATTTTACGCCTTGGTCCAAGGCGGTTCCACCATCGTTCAGTTATACGGAACCTACTGATGCCCAATACACCCAAATCAATTTTGTGGATGCCCCCAACGCCGTTCAATCCGAGGTGGCCGTGGAAAACATCACCCACTTAAAAATGAAGGATGATGATTATTTGGCCTCCCTTTTAGCCAATAGAATCCTAGGCGGAGGGTCCCAGGCCAGATTGTACCAAAATTTACGGGAAGATAAAGGATACACCTACGGGTCATACTCCGGTATCAGGGACAATAAATATAGCCCAATGCGTTTTGATGCTTATGCCCAAGTCCGCAATGCAGTGACTGATAGTTCTGTGGTCCAGATTCTGGAAGAGATTGATAAAATGATCAACAGTCCTGTGACCGAAGAGGAACTGAGCAACACAAAGGCTCTTTATGCCGGAAATTTTGTGATGGCGCTCGAAAATCCGGCAACCATTGCCAACTATGCCCTCAACATTGAAACGGAAGACCTACCCTCCGATTTTTATAAAACTTATTTAGAGCGCATCGAGGCCGTTACCATTTCCGACATCCAGAATGCAGCAAAAAAGCATTTTTCTACTTCCAATGCCCGTATTGTGGTCACAGGAAAAGGAAGCGATGTCTTGGAAAATCTAGAAAAAGTCTCTTTCAAAGGCAAGAACATACCCGTACTGTACTATGACAAATATGCCAACAAAACTGAAAATCCCAATTACAATGTCGCTATTCCAGATGGCGTAACCGCTAAATCGATCTTGGAAAAATATATCGAAGCCGTTGGTGGAAAGACCAAGTTGGAAAATGTGGAATCGTATGCGATGATGGCCGAGGCAGAAATGCAAGGAATGAAGTTGGAACTGGAAATGAAGAAAACCTCCAAGGATCAATTTATGCAAGATGTAAAGGTAATGGGCAATTCCATGCAGAAACAAGTTTTGGATGGTGATAAGGGCTACATGGTGGCCCAAGGCCAGCGAAAAGACCTTTCTTCAGAGGAAATTGAGAAAATAAAGGAAGAATCTGCCGCATTTCCAGAACTGAATTATCTCGCTGCAGGTAATATCACCTTGGAAGGCATTGAAACCATAGGAGACAAAAAAGCCTACAAATTAAAGGTGACCAACAAAAAAGCAGCCTTTTATGATGTGGCGTCCGGCCTTAAGATTCAAGAAGTGACCGTAGAGGAAGTACAAGGTCAAGAAATGCAGAACACTTTAGGATATGACAACTATCAGGAAGTATCTGGAATCAAATTTCCATTTAAATTGACCCAAGAAATGGGGCCACAGAACATTGAATTCATAGTGAAGGAAATCAAGGTAAATGAAGGTGTAGAAGCTTCAGATTTTAAATAACTCCATCACAGACAGATAAAAAAAAGGAGCTTTAATAGCTCCTTTTTTGGTTATTTTAGCATGCAAAATATTCTACTATGAGAACATTCCTTTTAATAATATGCCTAGCTATCCAT
>JAUICT010000384.1 GCA_030429325.1 Bacteroidia bacterium | reverse complement strand
AATATTGATTGTTAAAACTGTAGACAAAGATATACGTGCAAGAACGAGGATTATTGTTTCTTTGCATATAAAATATCAACAAATAGTGAAAGGAACTGTCTATAAATCCACTGGAAGCTGGTACACCGTTAAATCCGAAGATGGTGTTTTCCATGAATGTCGGATAAAGGGCAAGTTCCGTACCCAAGACATAAAAAGCACCAATCCGATTGCAGTCGGTGATCGGGTTACGTTCCATTTGGAAAATATTGGGGATGAAGCAGTAGGGGTTATTTCCGAGATAGGAGAAAGAAAGAACTATATCATTCGGAAATCGGTAAAACTGTCCAAGCAGACCCATATCATTGCTGCGAATCTTGACCAGGTTTTTTTGTTGATCACACTGAACAACCCCACTACTTTCACAAGCTTCATAGATCGTTTTTTGGTCACTGCAGAAGCGTACGATATTCCTGTGGTCCTTTTGTTCAACAAAATGGATACGTATAACAACGATGAAATTGCCGAGGTAAGCTATCTGGCAAACCTATACGGGCAGATTGGATATACATGTTTGGAAATTACCGCCAAAGAAGGAAAGAATTTGAGTAAGGTAAAAGAGATAATGGTAAACAAGACTAGTATGTTTGCCGGCCATTCCGGTGTGGGGAAATCCACTTTGGTAAATACTTTGGAGCCCGGACTTCAATTGAAGACAGCGGAAATTTCGGAACAACATTTACAAGGACAGCATACCACCACCTTTGCAGAAATGTACGATTTGTCATTTGGGGCAAGAATTATAGACACTCCTGGAATCAAAGGATTTGGTATAGTGGATATGGAGCCTGATGAAATAGGGGATTATTTTCCTGAGTTCTTTGAGCTAAAGTCAGGGTGTAAGTTCAATAATTGCCTGCATTTGGACGAACCCAAGTGCGCCATAAAAGAAGCTCTGGAAAGTGATGGGATTGCTTGGAGTCGTTACAAGAGCTATGTGCAAATGATTACAGGGGAAGAAGAAAATTATAGAACAGATAATTACAGATAAGGTCAATGAGGGCGGTTATTCAACGCGTATCCAGCGCCAGTGTCACAGTGGATGGGACAAAAACAGCAAACATAGGCCAAGGTCTCTTGGTGTTGTTGGGCATAGAGGATGCTGATAGCAAAGAGGATATTGAATGGTTATCCAAAAAAATGGTCAACCTTCGTATTTTTAACGATGCTGATGGTGTTATGAACCGGTCCGTATTGGATGTTGGGGGAGATGTCATCGTGGTCAGTCAATTTACCTTGCACGCCCTGACCAAAAAAGGAAATAGGCCCTCCTACATTAAAGCTTCGAAACCCGATGTGGCCATTCCAATCTATGAAGAGTTTGTTGAAAAAATGGAAAAAGAACTTGGTAAGGAAGTAGGTATGGGTATCTTCGGTGCCGACATGAAAGTAGAACTCTTGAACGATGGTCCTGTGACCATAATTATCGATACCAAAAACAGGGAATAGCGGTTTTTTGTCGATTTAGTTTTTTGTTTTTGTAAGAAATTGGTCATATTGCTGTTATTAAATAACCGACCAATCTTACAATGCGAATATTCTCAATATGTCTCCTGATTCTTGGTGTCCATTTTTCGTTTTCCCAAAACTACAGCTATCATACGATTCCTGAAGAGCTGATGGAGAATGCCAATGCGGTGGCCCGGCTTGACGAGATGGATATCCGCATTGACGCTATGGATAAAATGACCTATTCGGCTAAACAGGTGGTCACGGTGCTGAACAAATCTGGTGACGCCTTTGCTGGAACAAGGGCATTTTATGATAAGGAGAAGAAGATCAAGAAAATTGAGGCCGTTGTCTATGATGCCTCAGGGAATGAGATTCAACGGATCAAGCGTAGAGATTTTAACGATATAGCCGCAGTAGATGGCTTTTCCCTCTATTTGGATGATAGATTGCTGTATTACAGATATGTGCCCGTTCAATACCCATATACATTGGAATTTAGTTATGAGATTGAAACTTCGGACACGGGCATTTTGCCTCCATGGTATTTTTTATCGGGATATGGTATCAGCGTAGAGCAAAGTAGCTATGCTATCAGTTACCTTTCCAATGATTTAAAACCCATTATTGAAGAGGAAAATCTTTCCGATATTGTTTTTGAAAAGAACGAGAACCAAGGAAAAATAAGCTATACTGGGACAAACATCCCAGCCATGGTTGCTGAAAGCCTAAGCCCTTCGTTTAATGCGATCTGCCCTAAATTGTCGGTCAGATTGCCCAACTTTCACTATAAAGGTTTCAATGCCAAGGTGAGTAACTGGAAAGATTTGGGGCTCTGGATACAAAAAGAGCTTTTAGCAGGTCGTACGAACTTGGAAGACGCTACCATACAAAAAGTAAAGGAACTTGTACAAGGGGTGGATGATGATATTGAGAAGGCAAAGATTGTCTACCAGTACATGCAGGACAATACCAGATATATTAGTGTGCAGATTGGAATAGGGGGCTTTCAACCTATAAGTGCAGTTGAGGTGGATAGGGTGAAATATGGGGATTGTAAAGGACTTTCAAACTATACAATGGCTTTGCTGAAAGCAGTTGGGGTGGAATCGTACTATGTTGTGGTTGAAGCTGGAGGTACCAAGGTTGACTTTAAAGAGGGTTTTGCGGATCTATCGCAAGGCAACCATGCTATTGTGGCCATCCCTTACAAAGGAGAATATTTTTGGATAGATTGTACATCTCAGGTGCACCCTTTTGGGTTTATTGGCGATTTTACGGATGATAGAAAGGTTTTGGTAGTAAAACCCGAAGGGGGTGAAATTGTAACTACTACGTCCTATTTAAATGAGGAAAACCTTAAGAAGATTCGTTCCACTTATAAAATTCTAGAAGATCTTTCCCTAGAAGCCAAGGTTACAATTGAAACCATGGGGGTTCGTTATGACAATCATTTTGGATTGGAGGGAAACAAGAAAGAAGATATCATCGAATATTACAAAAACTTTTGGGGCAACATCAATGGGTTGTCCATTTCTGATTTTAGCTTCGATAACAATAGGGATGATGTGGTTTTTACGGAGAAAGTCCAGTTAAAGGCCCATGATTTTGTTTCTAAAAATGGGGAGGATTATTTACTCACTTTAAATCCATTGGACAACAATTCTTTTGTGCCGCCCAGATATCGAAACAGAAAACAATCATTTGT
>JAUICT010000383.1 GCA_030429325.1 Bacteroidia bacterium | reverse complement strand
CAAAATTTCCCTAGGACCAACTTCCAAACAGAAATGGGCTTAATGAGCAATAATTCCAAAGTACCCATTTTGCGCTCTTCGGAAAAACTTTTCATCGTGATGGCAGGCACCAAAAAGATGAAAATCCAAGGAGTCAATAAAAAGAAGTTGCCCAAATCGGCAAAGCCGTAGTCAAAAATGTTATAGTCTCCTTTGAACACCCACAGAAAAAGACCATTGAGCAGTAAAAAAGACCCCACGATCAAATACCCAATTGGTGAAGTGAAAAAAGACCTGACCTCTCTTTTAAAAATTGCAAACATTATACTGAGGTTGAGGAATTGATCTTGGACACGCTCCAAGCTTCTGGTTTTTCGGCAAAAAGAGTTTTGGTATGTCCCCAAACTGTCCTAAAAAAATCTGATGTCCTATAATTTTCCAAATCTGATTCCTTTTCCCAAAAACTGTACGTGAAAAACACGCAAGGGTTACCTGGATCTTGATAAAGCTCAACCAGCGAACACCCCTCAAAAGCTAAAATCCCGTTTTTCGATTCATTAAATATTCGCTCAAAACTAGGAATATTTTCGGGTTTAAAGGTGAGTTTTACGATGCGTATCAGCATTTATAAAAAATTTATGGTTACGGTATCCCTATAATTTAGGCCTAATAAAGAAGAAGCCCCACCAACAGAGTTAAGGTCACTCTTGTATATGGCCAACTCAATATAACCCGCAGAATTAAAAAGGGCCAAGGCATCTCCGGGGCCTCTACGTTGATTTCTTTCCAAATTAAAATTGATGATACCGTTATAGCTATTTTCAATTTTCTTGATCGTTGTGGTCCGGGCCGTCAGCTCAAAATCCCTTCCGTTTCGATAGGCTTCAAAAACACTTTTTTGTATGTTGGTGACCACATTTCCATAATTGTCAATATAGATTACATTGCCAGATATGGTTTTACCGTCATTGGAAACCCGTGGTTCAAACTCTTTAAGCTCTTTTAGTGAATCAAAAGGTTTCCCAATGACTTCCAATTTTCCGCCCCTTGCAATGTGGCAGGCCGCTTGTACAAAAACATTCAACACGGGAAAAGAACCTGAGTTGGTGTTGGGTAAATGGATTTCAACCACCTTTTCAGGGGTTATTTCAGAAGTAATCAATGAGATCACTCCACTATTGGCACTCACAAAATAGTGTCCATCCACCTGTACCACAATATGCTCATTTTCTGGAGAAAGTTCAGAATCTACCCCAACTATGTGTACAGTGCCTTCCGGGAAGGATCGGTACGCATTTTTAAGGATATAGGCACATTCCTGAATGTTAAATGGGCTTATGGCATGCGAAATATCAACAATGTTCACCTCTGGCAAACTCCTTAGAATGGTCCCTTTAACAGCACCAACAAAGTGATCTTTATAGCCAAAATCTGTAGTTAAGGTTATGATTGCCATGCAATACTGTTGATATGTTTTTCCACGCCTAAATTGATTTTTGGTTAGATTTGTGGAGTAAAATTACATTAAAAAAGAAAGAATACAATTCTTCAAAAAATAACTCTAAACACCCCGTTTTTTGAACGAACTTATAATTGAACTCACGGATATTAGCCCCCAAGACTTCTTCGGGCAACAGAACGAGAATATTGAACTGCTAAAAAAGTACTTTCCTAAACTGAAAATTGTTGCCCGTGGCAGCAAAATAAAAGTGTATGGGGATGAAGAGCTCTTGGAGGAGTTCGATAAGCGTTTTGATATGCTCACCAGCCAGTTTGCCAAGTACAACAAGCTAGATGAAAATATGATTGAGCGTGTACTTACCAGCAATGGCAAAGAAGACTACGCTGCGTCTAAAAGCAGTGGGGATGTCTTGGTGCACGGTGTAAGCGGCAGATTGATCAAGGCACAGACCGTAAACCAACGTAGATTGGTAGATGCTTGTAAACAAGACGATATGGTCTTTGCCATTGGTCCGGCAGGTACGGGAAAGACTTACACAGGAGTGGCCTTGGCGGTAAAAGCCTTGAAGGAAAAGCAGGTACGGCGGATTATTCTTACCCGTCCTGCTGTGGAAGCAGGGGAAAACCTTGGTTTTCTTCCCGGTGACCTTAAGGAAAAGCTGGACCCTTACATGCAGCCTTTGTATGATGCCCTCAGGGATATGATTCCTGCGGAAAAATTGGCAAAGTACATTGAGGACGGTACAATCCAGATTGCTCCGATGGCCTTTATGCGCGGACGCACCTTGGACAATGCCTTTGTGATCTTGGACGAGGCACAGAATACTACCCATGCCCAAATGAAAATGTTCCTAACACGGATGGGTAAAAATGCCAAGTTTTTGTTGACAGGAGATCCAGGGCAGATTGATTTACCCAGGCGAGTCATTTCAGGGTTAAAGGAAGCTTTACTTATTCTTAAGAATGTGGACGGCATCAGTATCATTTATTTGGACGACAAGGACGTAATTCGTCACAAATTGGTCAAAAAGGTTATTGACGCGTACAAAAACATAGAACACCAAAACCAATTCTAATAACATATGGGGCAGAATACTTTGATGGACACGGATTTTCATTTTCCGGGCCAAAAATCAGTATATAAAGGAAAAGTACGGGAAGTCTACACACTTGACAACGATGTTTTGGTGATGGTGGCCACAGATAGGCTTTCTGCTTTTGATGTGGTCATGCCCAAAGGAATTCCCTACAAAGGCCAAATTCTGAACCAGATAGCCACCCAAATGATGCAGGCCACAGAAGACATTGTACCCAATTGGTTAATGGCAACCCCAGACCCTAATGTGGCTGTAGGAAAGGCTTGTGAGCCTTTTAAGGTTGAAATGGTGATACGGGGATATCTTTCAGGTCATGCGGCAAGGGAATACAAGGCAGGCAAACGATTTTTGTGTGGTGTCCCTATGCCCGAAGGGATGAAGGAAAACGATAGGTTCCCAAACCCGATCATCACTCCGGCGACCAAAGCTGAAAAAGGAGACCATGATGAAGATATTTCTAGGGAAGAGATTTTAGAACGTGGCATTGTCTCCAAAGAAGACTACGAAGTGTTGGAAAAGTATACCAGAGCCTTGTTTCAAAGAGGGACGGAAATTGCGGCCAAACGCGGATTGATTTTAGTGGATACCAAATATGAGTTTGGTAAAACCAAAGAAGGTGAGATTGTGCTCATTGATGAAATACATACTCCCGATTCTTCCCGTTATTTTTATGCCGAT
>JAUICT010000007.1 GCA_030429325.1 Bacteroidia bacterium | reverse complement strand
AAAACTTTTATTGATTTTGGATACTTTTCCAGTGACCTCATCAAACTGAGGAAAGGTTTTAAGAACATCCATCCCCATCCATGTCTCAATGGCCGTGGCCCCAAGATTACTGCTAACCAGTCCAATAGGAATGTCTTTCTCCTTGACCAATTCTTTTCCGAAAAAATATCCGACGGCACTGAAGTTTCTAGCCGTTTCCTTGGTCACTTCCTGCCAAATTGCATTGGACACTTTTTCCCTAGGGAGATAATCCCGGTCTACCCACACAGAGCAAAGCCTAAGATTGGGGACATCATAATCATCATCCGCGGTTTCGGTGTAATTTAGCATATTGGGCGTATACTGCATATTGGATTGCCCTGCACAAAGCCAAAGATCACCCACCAACAGGTTGTCCAAGACCAGTTTTTCCCCATTTCCTTCTTCAATCTCCAGAATAAAAGGTCCTCCATGGGGCATTGGATCTAGTGTCACCTTCCAGGCTCCACTTTTATTGGATTTGACCCTATGGATTTGTCCACCGATGGAGACGGTCAACCCGGCTTTTGGTTTGGCTGTTCCCGTAATGGGAATATTTACATTACGAGGCAATACCATATTGGATGAAAAAACTGGCGGTAATTCTATTTGCCCACACATCAACATGGGTATAAGTAAGAGAATTGACCACATTAGCTTTGAGCATGTTCTTATCATAATAGCTTTATTTTTTCCAACCCATTTCAATTTCTTCCAAGGTCTTGCCCTTGGTCTCAGGAATCATTTTATATGTGAATACCCATAGGAAAATGGCATTGACCATAAACAACCAAAATGTAAAGGAAGGTCCTAGGTCGCTCAATAAAACGGGGGTGAATTGCGATATTAGCATAACCCCTATCCATAGTACCATTACACATATGGACATGGCCACCCCGCGCACTTTTGTTGGAAAAATTTCCGAAATCAACACCCATGGGATAGGCCCTAAGGAAGATGCAAAACAAGCTACAAAACCCAATATGAAAATGAGCAGCCATGGTCCTTGAAGAGCATCAAATCGATACAAGCCCCCAATGACCAACAAACATATTATCATACCCGTTATTCCCCATAACAATAGTTTTCTTCTCCCTGCTTTATCTATGTATTTAATGGCTACAAAGGTGAATATGGAGTTTATCACGCCAATAAGAACCGTTTGCATAAGGGCAGAGTCCACCCCAAAACCAGCAGATTTCAATATTTCCGGAGCGTAATACATAATGGCATTTATACCGGTAATCTGTGAAAAAAGTGCAAGGACAATCCCAATAATGATCGCGGTCCTGAATCCCTTTTCGAACAATTCCGACAATTTGCCCTTTTCCTGTTGGAGGGCCGTCTTTATTTCTTGATGGACTTTTTGTGCTTCTTCCTTCGGATTCAATCTTTCCAAGATTTGAAGTGCAACTGCATTGTTTCCATTTTTGGAGAGCCACCTTGGACTTTCGGGCACGAAAAACAAGGCTACCAAAAACAATATGGCCGGTATAGCCTCTGATCCCAGCATATAACGCCATCCATATTCAATATTCCAAGTTTCATCGCCTGATTGCGCCACTAAATAATTGCAGAAATACACTATGATAATTCCCAAAACGATTCCCAACTGGTACAGAGAGACCAAAGAACCTCTTTTTTCCGCCGGTGAAATCTCCGAAATATACAAAGGTGAAAGCATGGAAGCCGCACCAACTCCTACACCTCCAATGATCCTTGCAATCACCAAAAGTGTGAAACTTGGTGCCAACAAACAACCAACGGCAGACAGGGCAAATAGCAACGCTGTGATGATCAAGGCCTTTTTACGGCCAATCCTATCGGCTGTATACCCAGCTGTCAAGGCTCCAATAACACAGCCCACAATGGCACTGGACACTGCCCACCCTTTTAGTGAAGGGGTCAGGGAAAACTTCGTTTCCATAAAACCGATAGCTCCGGAGATCACAGCAGTGTCATATCCGAACAAAAATCCGCCCAGGGCCCCAATGGCCGTAATCTTTAAAAGGTAATTGTTTTTTTGTGCTTCCATGCTCTACTGTTGATTATAGGCCCGTTTTACTAATCTCCGGTTTTACATTGGATTGGACCACTTTGGCAGTTCCTGTACCCAAATTTTTGATGGTATAACTACCCGCGGCAGCTGGAACCACAAATGTCTCCGCATAGTGCACATCCATACTTCTTCCATTGGCCATAACATTGATTTTGGTGCCTTCCACTAAATTAAGGATATGACACTGCCCATTGGTCGATACGGTCATTTCACTATCTAGTTCATATCTATGGATTTCGTAAAAATGTTTAGGGTGTGTAGGCAGCTTAATCATTTTCCAGTCATCACCAGACTGCAACACCTCTGGTTTGGAGATATACTCCGCTTGCACCTTATCTCCCTGACATTCCATATTGAGGTTTTCCACACCACGCTTTATGTTCAACGGCCTTGGTTTTCCATCCAAATCCATTCGCATCCAATCGTACATCTTAAATGTAAAGATGTAAGGTGTACTACTGATTTCCAAAACCAAGTTACCAATTCCGGAACAATGTACCGTTCCGTTTGGTATAAGGAAGAGGTCGTGTTTTTTTGCCTCAAAGGTTTGGACATAATCCTCAACCGGCATAGGTTTTGCTTCACTATGACTCTGTTCCAAGGCATTGCGGAATTCATCTTTTTGAACGCCTTCGTTGAACCCTAAATAGACTTTCGCTCCTGGTTCCGCATCCAATATGTAATAAGTTTCATCCTGAGTGAAATTATGTCCAAAATTTTCTCGCATATACGCAACCGTGGGATGACATTGTAGGGATAGATTTTGTCCATTAACCGTATCCAAGTAATCAAATCGAATAGGGAATTCGGTACCAAAAACACTTGCAGCTTCACCCAAAATAGCCTGATTGTCCTGGAACATCAAAAAATCAAAGGATACTTCCAGCCTCACTCCATTTTTAGAGATTACAATTCCATTTTCCGGGGCGATCAACTCAAAGGACCATGCATAATTAGGAACGTCTTGGGCCAACTCACCAAATCTCTCCTTCATCCAATCGCCTCCCCAAATTCCAGGGGAAAACCAAGGTCTTGGCCTAAAGGCATGTGATGCCATTTCTTGTAGTCCCTTCCTCAAGGTGTCGCCGTCACACCAAGTAATGTCACTCCCAAACTGTCCATCAACAACAAAATCAATATCCTTTAAAAGTTGTTGCTTGTGTTTATTGAGTACCTGCCAATCAATAAAGTACATCCGCTTGTACTGTTGTTTGTTATCCTCAACCATGACATTGCCCAAATTGGCAACTTGTCCAGCTCTGGAACGGAACTGTATTTCGTTCTTGGGTACATCTATATAAACAATGGTCCCTTTCTGCCCACTTAATGCCGCCCCTGGTCCATAAAAAATATTTAGTATCCCCTCGATCGGCTGGATTGAGTTTAGCTTCTGGTTATCAAAGAAATCTTTAAGGTTACCTGGATAGATTTGACCAAAAACTGGGTCATCCCCGCCCAAAAACGGTTCAACCATATTATTTATGACATCAGCTTCCTTATATGCCGACGCCATATCATAGCCCATATGTTCCACATTTCTTGTTTGAAGTGCTGCGGAAACCTGGGCCATGAACTCTTCCCAGTATGCGCCCATATAACCATCTATGAGAACACATCCCTCTTTGGGAAGTTCGTCAATAAGGCTTTCCACACCCATGGAAACGGTCCCTGTTGCAATCTCAAAAGAGGGGTACACCGTATAGCCTTCATCTTTTCTAGACTCATCTGCTCGCATTGGCATCACATACTGCTCCGTTTTTCTTTTTGTGCTCAATTTATTCTGTTTAATGGTTAAATGAATGACGGCACCTACTATGGCCGCGTTGGCCGTGCCTTTTGTAATTCGAATATTTTGGGGGGTCGCACACGTTTCGAATGCGTTGTTGAACAAGTGATAACTTTTTGAGATACTGCCGCCAATAACAAGGGCATCCGGTTTGAACGAGCCAGAAAGTGAACACATCACTTCTCCCAAATGTTGTCCATATTGTTCAAAAATGTCCTTTGCTTTTTCAGAGGTTTCCGCATGGTCTGCTATTTGTTTCACATTGTCCACGGACTCTCCAAAAGTTTTGAAAAAAGTATCCAAAAACCATTGGGTAGAAATCCAGTCCTCAACTCTTTTCCCCTTAAAGGGAAGGTTGTAAATATTGCCATCCTCGGGTATATGGTCGCTATTTGTAACCACTTTTCCATCGACCACAAATCCTGACCCAATTCCCGTGCCCAGCGTTACCCCTAGGACTTTACCGCTATGCAAATTATTGGAATAGGTCTCACCAAGTACAAAGCTATCGGCATCATTAAGGAAGGCTATCTGTTCAATAGATTCCAAGGTGTCTTGTAGATGGGACCACAAGAACAGTTTAATATTGACCCCATATAGGGAATCAAATTTATTTAGCCCAAAGATGTATGAAACACCTTGTTCATAATCGAATGGACCGGGTACGGATATTCCAATGCCCTTGATCGGTTTTTGAAAATTTGTAATGGTCTGCCTTATAGACCGGATCAATTGGTTCAATACAGGCAGGGCCGATAATCCACTATCCACAGGAAAACGCTCTACTGTTCCTGCTAACAAAGACATCGTATCGGTATCGACAACACCCATGGCAAAATGGCTGCCTCCTATATCTATACCGAGATAGTACGTATTTTTATCCTGCATGAAGCTTTAATCTTGATTGGTTTTAAACGCTATTTCGGCATTCTTCGGCAAAACAATCTTTTTGGTGGATTGCGATAAATAGCCCGCACCGTTATAGAATTCTATTTTTCTTTTTATTCCGTTTTCTAAAGTGATTATTCCAGACTTCGCATTAGCTGGAATCTCTATTATATTGCCCGACCTTTTCCGGGTTTTATGAACCTGAATACTATCCCTGTTGAGTGAGGACACCAAAAATTCTTTGTCTTGCCCCATAACTTTGACCAAGGCCCTGGCATTCCCGTGTATTAAAAAACCAGTTACCTTATGGTGCATAGGCACAAAGTTCCCTTTTCCATCCCCTTTTAAAACAAGCCCGAGAAAAGCATCGTTTTGCCCATAACCCACTTCGTAATCGTAGAAATTTCCAATGAGGACCGCATCGAGATTGCCATCTTGATCTAAATCAGTAATATTGGTACCCATAACCGGGGCCCATTGAGCTTCCTTTGGTAATTCCTTTAATTTGAATTTACCTTCTCCAAGGTTCTCAACATATATGTTTTTTAGCTGTCTTACTTCTTTCTTAATAGGGTTTTCCTCCATACTGTTCAAAAGAAGGTCCTTAATCTCTAGATCGGCATAGGAACGGTAGTTTTTATATCTACTTTTAATGGAAACCATTTGTTCCGCCAATAAATCCCTGGATGCCAAAGGATAACTTTTAAAGCCTCCTTCAGGACTCAAACTATATTGAGAAATAAGCGGATCAATCTTTCCATCCCTATCAAAATCGCCTATATATAGCTCCATAGGATATTCTCCTGTTGCACTATAGACACTGTTCAACCCTTGATTTCCAATGATATAATCCGTATCCCCATCATTATCAAAATCGCCGCCATTGATGCTATTCCACCAACCTGTTGAAATGGGTAATTCTATCTTTTCGAAGCTTTCTTTTTTATTTAGATAAATAGTTATCGGCATCCACTTTCCAACAACTATAAGATCGGTCCGACCATCATTGTCCACATCCGTCCAAAGTGCCGAGGACACCATGCCCAACTCTTGTTCACCCAATCTGTCCGCAGTTACATCAGAGAATTTGCCTTGATTGTTTTCCAGTATATAACTTTTGGGCGACACTCCATAACTTCCAGGAACCACCATTCCACCAACAAAAAGATCAAGGTCTCCATCCTGATCATAGTCCGAAGCAACTGCACAGCTCCCGCTTGTACTCATATTGGGTAAAGCGTCAACGGACAAGGATAAATTTCCTTGGCCATCATTTAAATACAATCTATCCTGATAATATCCCGGTTTCATCAATGAAAACTCAGACCCCCCACTAACCACGTAGAGATCATTATCACCATCATTGTCCGCATCAAACCATAAACTGCCAACATCTTCGTGTTCAGCATCCATCACCAAAGTATTGGCGATAAATTTCCCGTCCATGGTTTGTATATGCAGTTGACCGGGAAAGCCATGTGAACCCCCTATAAAAATATCATCCAGACCATCCCCATTGGCATCTGCCACCGCAAGTGAGGGCCCACTAGTAGAGAATTTCTGTGGAATAAGTGGTTCTATATCAAAATCTGAAAATGGAATTTCTTGGTGTTCAAACTGGAGTAACCCATCCACCTTTGCAAAAATTTGCCCCTCTTCTATATCCCTTTTTGGCAAGACTGTTTCGGTAGCATCGGTATATCGAAGTGTTGCGATGGAGTCCATGACTGAATTGCCATAAGATTTTCTCTTTCCATCTGGCCAAACTACCACAAGACTGTCCTTTCTTTTATGCTCTTGAAAGGCAAAATACAGTGAAGGCGCCACACTGGATTGAAATCCACGAGTAGTATAGTTTTCCAAAAATTGAACACTGCCATCTGCATATGCCCATACTTTCGCCCCTATCCCATTTGGATTGGTTTGTGGACCTTCAAAATTCAATTTTAACCCATTACGTCTTTCATTTCCTTTATGGGACGATGTGTTTTCCAGTACACTTGCTTTTTCATTAATGTTATTGGTAACAATATCCAAATCTCCATCATTGTCCAAATCTGCGTACACCGCACCATTAGAGAATCCTAGCGACCCTGGTGCCCATTTTAATGATGTATCTTCAAAATTCAGGCTTCCATTGTTCTTGTAAAGGTAGTTTTGGAGTGGGACCTCTGGTAGTTTATTGATACTGGCCAAATATATACTGTCCGCTTCCTCTCGGGTCCTAAATTTGAACTGTTTCCTCCTATATACGATAAAATCCAGATCGGTCATATCTTTCAAGTAGCCCGTGGTAATGAACATATCCTTTAGACCGTCACCATTATAATCCGCCATTAGCCCTCCCCAGCTCCAGTCGGTGCTACTAATCCCCATAAGTTGGCCCACCTCACTGAACGGGGCATGCTTGCCATTGTTCAATTGAAAGGTGTTTCTCATGTATTGGGGTTGATACCCCAAACTTTTACTGAATTCAAATAAGTTATAATTGGGTTTGTTCAGCATTAGCTTTCTGCGGCGATTATCCGACGGCAACATGTCCAACACCAAAATATCGGTAAGGCCATCGTTGTTGATATCCGCAATATCATTACCCATGCCATTATGGCTCTGATGGCTGAGATATGCCTTGGTCCGATCTATAAAAGTTCCATCACCTTGGTTGATATAGAGAATATCATTGGAAATAAAATCATTAGACACATAGATATCGGGGTACCCATCTTGATCTAGATCGCTTATCCCAACACCAAGGCCAAATCCCTCAATAGTAATACCAGCCTCTTGGGAGACCTCTGTAAACGTTGGATGCCCTAATGACTCCACACCATCGTTTCTGTATAGTTTGTCGGTACTTTCAGATTCACCGTTCAGTTTTCTTGGCACAGGATTGTTCATTCCTGCCATTTGGTGCATATGGTTGAGTAAATACATATCCAGATCACCGTCCAGATCATAATCGAAAAAGGCTGCTTGTGTGGAATAAGAGGGGTCTGCCAAACCATATTCTTTGGCCATTTCAACAAAGGTTCCATCCTTTTGGTTAATGTAAAGCAGGTTCTTGCGCTGGTCAGGATCTAAATGCCCGGATCGGCACACATATATGTCCAACCAACCATCTGTATTAATATCCACCATGCTCACACCAGAAGACCATCCTTCAGACTCCAGACCGGATTTCTTGGTAATATCCTTAAACTTTAACCCACCTTGATTGAGGTACAGTTTATTGGAAACTTGGTTTCCGGTAAAAAAAAGATCATCCCATCCATCGTTGTTTAAATCTCCCACTGCTATACCACCGCCATTGAAATAGTAGATATAGTTAAGGATATTCAAATCATCATCCAAAGGAAGATCATTGGAAAAATGGATTCCGGAAGCTTCGGCAGCAACTGGCTCAAAAAGGTATTCCCCTTGATCTACAGTCTTCTGACAAGAGACCATCAATATCAATAATGGAAAAGACCAAATCCCAAATGTTACATTCCTTTTTTTCATTGCTGCCTTCTTCCCAACGGAAGCTATTCGTCATTTTTACTATTCAATGCCCCAATTGGTATTTGGTTCGGGCCCTAGCTGTAGAATAAGCTCTCCCCCTTTTTGAAATACATCGTGCGTGAACCAATACTTTTGGAGCGGCCTATTGTTCAATGTCGCCTCTTGGATATAGGTATTCTCCTTACTGTTGTCCAAAGTTTTGATGGTAAACTCCTCTCCTTCGTAGTACATTGGATTGAGTTTTATGGTTATCTCGTCAAAGATGGGACTCGTAATTTCGTAGGTCGGTGTGATGGAATTGTTCCCTGTTAAGCTAAAAAGCCCCATGGACATCAAGGCACTTACGCCACTCATCTGACCTTGGTCCTCATCATGGCCTCCGTATCCTTGATCTACAGTTGTTGCTCCATAAGCCTGCTCATTTACCCTTCTCACCCAATATTGTGTGAGCCATGGCTTTTGTACATGGTTAAAAACATGCGCATTGGAACAACCTGGTTGATTGGCATAACTGACGTAGCCATCGGAATACCCAAATACAAAATCTTCGGGAGCGGCTTGCTCAAAGGCAAAGTTGAGCTTATCGGCAAGGGCATCGTTCCCTCCCATAAGCTGTGACAATTTAGATATGCCATGGGAGACCGACCAGGTTCCTTGCCATGCGTTGGATTCTACCCAACCATGACCAGACAACAAATCTGTATGCACCCAATTGCCCGATTTGTCTTTGGGTAACAGTAATTTTGAGTCGGAGTGAAACAATTTGGTCCATCCTTCCGCTCTTTTGGAAAAATAGGCATGATCCTTCGCCCTACCCATTTTCTTTGCCATTTGGGACAGGGACCAATCTTGAAAGGCCCACTCCAATGTTTTGCCAGCATTTTCTGGGCAATACCCATTTTCTATGTAAAACTCTAGGTCTTCCGCAGAGGCGCTCATCATACCTCCGGGCATGTGATTGTTTTTCATGACCTGAAACGCGTGTTTTGGACTTGTTTTTGTCATCAAATCTTTCATGTAGGTGCTCACCAGCATATTTGTTGCCGGGTTTCCTGTCATTATATACGAATACCCCCCTGCTATGGCGCCTCTAGGTAGCAACCCACCATTATCTGCATATTGGACCAAGGAGGCCGAAAAATCATCCAAAATTTCGGGCCATGCCAATCCCCAAACAATGTTCAGGTTCCATTGGGTTAGCCAAAGGGCATCAAAATTGTACATATTGAACTTAGACTCCCCATCTTTTCCTTTTGGGAGCGACCTTACTTTTAAATCGGCCTTGGTAAAGTTTCCATGACGTTCTCCTTGGGTATAATCGGGATAATCACCACTAACATCATTAAGGATCCTTCTTCCCAAAAGTATATGCCATAAGTCGGTATAAAACTTTTCACGTTGCTGCTCGGTTCCTCCCTTAACCGCAATTCTACCCAGTTTTTCTTCCCATATTTTGAAGGCATCTTCTTTGTAACGGTCAAAATCCCAATGTGGAGCTTCGGTTTGAAGATTTTTGCGGGCATTTTCCACAGAGGTATATGAAATGGAAATCTTCATTTGAACTTCTTCCCCAGCCTCTACATCATAATTGGCAGCAATTCCCGTAGTCGGCGCATCCCAATAGCTCTGGGTAATTCCGGCAAAAACGACCGAATCTCTACGGGTCATGGTATCGCTCCCCTTTATAGAGTTGATATTGTCGAATCTTTCTTTGTCCTTCCATCCATCCAAGGATTTGAAGGATTTATCAAATTGAATCACAAAAAACACCTTGACCTTTTCCGGACCACCCCAAAACCTACCCGCTGAATCAAAGGAACCTTCCAACTCATTTTGGTTGACCTTGCGAACATCTGCATTGATCATGGTAGAGTTCCCTAGATATCCTCCTAAATTGGTCAAGATACCGGCCTTGTCCGCTTTTGTGTATTTAAACCGATATAAGGTAGTACGCTTGGTACTGGTAAGCTCTGTCCACACATGGTGCTCTTTAAGATATAGGCGTTGATAGCCGGGCATGGCTATTTCATCATCATGACTAAAACTCGACTTCCAACCTTGATCTCCCAAAGTAGGGTCTATATTACCAAGTGTGGGCATGATCTGTATTCCGGAAAGACACCAACCATGAATCTGTTCGAACCCTAACACCTCTGTGGAATTATAGTTGTACCCTCCCCCATATTGATTTTTATTTCGAGTCACGGGGGCAGCAGCCACCATTCCCATGGGATGTGCTCCGGGTGTGAAGAAAAAATAACGTCCTTTGGCGGATTCTATAAACGGGTTTACCCAAAACAAAGGGTTTTCGCTATCTGTTGGTGATGCGAACACCTCCATTTCGGAAAGTCCCAGGTTAAGCCCTTCCCCATCGGTTACCTCGAAACGCACCCATTGTACACTCTTGGCAGGAAACTCCACTCTTTTGGCATCGCCATTATTTGGGATGGTGGTTACCCTAATAACGGAACCATCACTAAACTTAAGGACACCTCCTGCAGTATGTTCGTCCAGACCCGGCCGATCATAAATGACTATGGTGTTAATGCTTCGAGGTCTGTCCCATTCCATTTGAAGCCAAGGCAATAGGTTGGCTCCCCATGCCTTTCGCTCTCCTTTACTGGCCCACTCACCCATACCGTCCAATCGAATTACACCATCAACCAATTTGGAGGCTTCACTTCCCTGTAGTTCTGAGGAAACCTTGAGTGTGGCATAACTTGCAATATTATCCGAAGCAAGCAAGGAAGGGCTTCCAAAGATGATCAAAAATATAAATGTGATCTTAAGGCCTTGAAAAAATGTTTTGTCCATATCAGTACCCAGAGTTCTGTGTCAAATTTTGATTGATATCCCTTTCGCGTTGTGGAATAGGAAGTAAATTATGTCTGGCCGCCACGGGCACTCCAGGTTTTGCATCGGATACTTTCTCTTCCAACTTGCCAAATCGAACCAAATCGAACCAACGATGACCTTCCCACGTCAGCTCTTTTTTGCGTTCTTCCAATATAGCTTCCTTAAAAGCTTCGTAACCCATGGTCGATAGATCGGGAAGTACATTGCGTTCCACCCCATCAGCAAATCTTGCCCTTTTCCGCACTTGATTGATGGCATCCAATGCAGCAGGAGTGCTCCCATTGTTCTGCTCATTCAACACTTCGGCATACATGAGCAATATGTCTGCATAACGGATAAGCTGAAGGTCATTGGCCGTATTGTTCACCAAAGGTTCTGCTTCCCGATCCCAATATTTTACAATGTGTGGGGTATCAAATTCCACCAATTCCCCATTGATCATATCTTGGGTCATAAAAGTAATTTCCTTTCGTCTATCTTCATCATCAAAAGAATTGTACAGGGACATTGTGGGTATCTCAAGTCCGCCACCATTCGGCCTTCCACCGTACACACCGCCAGGAAGTGTCCGGTATACAAGATGCCCTCCTTCCCAAAGGGTGGTGAACAAATCCGTACCCTCCAAAAAGCTTATGGCAAACAGTACTTCTTTTCCGTTGTTGTTCGTTATTTTGAAGACATCCGCATAATCTTCCCAAAGTCCAAACCGACCACTGGACATAATTTCTTCCAACTTGGTTTTGGCCAATTGAAGGTCTTCACCATGTTGTAGTGCCGCTTTGGCCATATAAGCTTTGGCCGACCAACTTGTGGGCCTGCCGTTATCCAAGCCTGTTTGCTCTGTTGGGAGGCTGTTTTCGGCCATGGTCAAATCTGCAAAAATCTGGGCGTATACTTCAGATATTTCCGCCCTACCCTGGAAAGCACTGGAGGTAAATACTTTCTGTGGTTCCAATTGCAATGGAACCTCTCCAAAGAAACGCACCAATTCAAAATAAAGCAATCCACGCAAGAAATGCGCCTCTCCCAATAAATCGTCCTTGGTACCCTCATCCATATCCACGTCCGGAATATTAATTATGGCCATATTTGCTGCATTGATTCCTAAGTACAGGTTGGACCAAATCTCCAATGCTATGGTGTTTTCCGGTGTGTGGGCCATCGCAGAGAGCTGGTTGTAACCATCCCCTCTATTAAAACTGGTTTCACCTTCGTCGGATAGGAGTGCATTGGCAGTCCAATAATTGGCAAAGTACAATCCCTTGGAGTTCAGGGTTTCATCAAAAGTGGCCCCCAAGTGCCCATAAATACCATTGATGGCCAACTTGGCATCTTGTTCTGTTTGATAAAATGTATCCTCAGTATAAAAGGTCTTCACTTCTTCTTCCAAGGAGCTTTCACAACCCAAGATCAAAATCAGGGCAGCGAAGTAAATTCTATAATTTTTGAATTGTTTCATGATTTTGATTTTTTAAAAGTTTACGTTAAGACCCAATAGATAAGTTCTAGAGGTTGGATATCCTCCAAAATCTGCCCCAGCACTTAAATTGTTGTTCTGTCCTCCAAAACTTACTTCGGGGTCTACACCGCTATAGTTGGTTATGGTGAACAAATTTTTCCCAGTGAGATAAAACCTAAGTTTGTTGATTTTCATTCTGGACAGGAACTTGGTTGGTATGGAATATCCCAACGTGGCCGATTTTAATCTTAAATAGGAGCCGTCTTCAACATAATAATCCGAAAACACTATATTTCTAGGACCATCTGCTGCTCTAGTGTAGGTATTGCTTGGATTTTCCGGTGTCCATCTATTGGAAAATGCTTCCAACAAAACATTGCCCTGCCCATTCAGGTTTTCAAGGTTTATCCGATTGAAGTTGGCAATTTCATTGCCATAAACCCCCTGCATGAATATATTAAGGTCCCAGTTCTTCCAAGTGACCGTATTGTTGATACCAAATGTGTATTCTGGGACAGGGTTCCCTATAAAAGTCCTATCGTTGTCGGCATCTATTACACCATCGCCATTCAAGTCTTTATACTTTCGTTCCCCTGGGGTAAAAGTGTCCGTTGCAAACATCGGGGTGGTAGCGGGGTCATCATCCAGCTGAATGATTCCATCCGAAACATAACCGTAGAATGCCCCGATCTCACCACCCTCTTCCAGTAGCTGCCAATTGGTAATTCCCAAAATCCCAAAACCTGTGGGAATATTGTCCAAACCGGCCAGATCCAATATTTTGTTCTTGTTATAAGCTCCGGTTATGTTCATGTCCCAATTAAATTCCCCTTTGAACAATTGTGCATTGATGCCCAATTCAATTCCTTCGTTTCGTACACTTCCAGCATTGACCACACTTTGAATATATCCGGTTTGCGAAGGCACTTGAAGGTTCAACAACAAATCGTCCGTGTTTTTTTGGTAACCATCAATGGTGAACCCCAGTCGATCATTAAAGAAACCAAGGTCCAGACCAATGTTGTACTGCTCGGTACGTTCCCATTTAAGGGCACTGTTGGCCGGTGTACTGGGCAATTGCCCCACCACTTCGTTGTCATTAAAGGAATGATAGGTAGGCTTAAATGTTGATTGTGCAGAATAGGGCGCGATAGATTCATTGCCTATGATTCCGTACCCCAGACGCAATTTCAGGTAGAGTCCGGAATCTTGAAGGAAATCTTCCTCTGAAACATTCCAAGCAAAAGCCCCCGATGGGAAAAATCCATACTTATTGCCATCCCCAAATTTGGAAGACCCATCAACCCGTGAAGTGGCCGTAAAAATGTACTTGTTGTCCAAAATATAGTTGACCCTTCCGAAATAGGAAATCAATCTGGATTCTATGATATTGGAACTGACCCCAGGGTTCAATCCAAGCCCCAAATTATTGGAACCAAAGTTTTCCGTTGGGAATCCCAAAGCATTGCCTGAGAGCGTCTCAATAGCAAAATCTTGCCATGACGCCCCTACCAAGGCATTTACACGATGTCTATTGTTGAATGTATTGGTATAGTTCAGTGTAGATTCTGCCAAATAACTGGTGGCGGTATTCTTGGCTTGGGCAGCAAAAGCACCGGGTGAATTCCCAAAATCTATTTCCTCGGTCCTAAAATAGAATTGTTCATTGATATTCAAGTCTACCCCTAAGTTAGTCTTCAACTGTAGATTTTTGGCCAAATCCCATTTAATGGCCAAGTTATCCAATATCCTTGTGGCCTTACCCTTGCTTTCCGATAGATTTTGATAAGCCACCGGGCTTGGGAAATTGGGAATCTGTTCTTGGATGTTGCTTACTTCGTTCACAAAGGTTCCATCATCTTGAACAATGAAATTTCCTTTGGTATAATTCCCTTCAGGATCAAAAACAGGTAACAATGGATTAAACTGGTACGCCCCTGTTATGGCACTACTGGCCACTTCTACCCCGCCTGTGGTTTCTGTTCTGGCCGTATTGAAGTTGGTCCTGTTCAAGCTCAAGGAGTTTTCTATGGACAATCTCTCGGTAGCCTTAAAATCGAGGTTTACCCGAAAATTGTACCGTTTAAAATCGGTTTCGATGACCACGCCTTCCTGATCCAAATACGATCCGGAAACAGCATACTTAATATCTTGGTTCCCCCCTTTAATGGAAAGGTCGTGGCTTTTGGTAATGGCCGTCCTAAAAATTTCATCCTGCCAATCGGTACCCACACCAAAAGAGTTTGGGTTGGTATAAAACCGTGGCTCACCTGAACCATTGTACCTGGATTCATTTATATAAAATGCAAATTGCGAGGCATTCAAGAGATCAAGTTTTTGAATGACCTCACTGACCCCCACATAGGTATCATAGTTGATTTGCGCATCCCCGTTCAATCCTCTTTTGGTAGTAATAATAATTACCCCGTTGGCTCCACGGGAACCGTAAATTGCCGTGGCCGAAGCGTCTTTCAATACATCTATGGATGCAATATCATTGGCACTCAAGGTAGAGAGGGCGTTAATGGAGGGGCCTTCTGCCACACCAGCGGAAAGGTTATCACTATTGTTGTCCACGGGAAAACCATCTATTACATACAAAGGTTCGTTACTTGCATTGATGGAGCTACTACCCCTGATTCTAACGGAAGTGGCACCACCGGGCTGTCCAGAGGTCTGGGTCAATAGTAGGCCGGAGACCCTACCTTGCACAAAATCGTCGGCCGTTGTGGAACGTACCGCTTCCAAATCCTCAGATTTAATAGTGGCAATAGACCCGGTAAGGTCTTTCTTGGTCGTGCTTCCATAACCAATGATGACCACCTCATCCAATTCGTTCACATCCGTTTTCAAGGCCACATCGATGCTGCGTTGTCCCCCAACCATAACTTCCTGGGAACTGAATCCTTGATAGCTGAAAATCAAGGTCACATTTTCGCTCGGGATTTCCAAGGTGTATCCCCCATCAAAGTTGGCAGATGCCCCAATGGCCATTCCTTTTACCACTACATTGGCCCCAGGTAATGGAAGACCATCATCTTCCGCTGTGATCACCCCTTGGACCGTAATATTTTGTGCAAATGCCACAAGATTGCCAAGCACCAAAAAGATGACAATAAGGGCTTTTGTTCTATTTTTCATAATCGTCATAGTTTTAATTCGTACAGTTGGCTATTATTTGAAAATCTTCTCCCGTATCGGGGTTCTTCACCTCGACATCCCCATTTTGATTGATAAAACTGAAGGTGATATCTGTAATTTCCTGACCTGGAGGCGCATTAAAAAGTTGTCTGGGCCAAATGGATATTGCCCATTGATCATTCCCCATACTACGCATTTTGGTAACGCTGGAATTATCGCACACCTCAACTGGCCGTCCATCCACTATTGCCTTGGCACAGAGGTATACATCTACAGATCCAGAAAGAGCAGTTGGCGCTCCCTCGGGTCCTTTTGTAGCATCAAAACCAATATGGATGATGTCCTCATACGTATATTCCGCAGGTTGTAAGGTTACCGGAAAGGGAAGCGGCCCACATAGATCCATAACAGGGTTGGATCCTCCGGTTACCTCCATGCAAGGGGTAAATCGAATATCGGTCTCGCCTTGGGTAATACCATATCCAGAAGTCCCTACGATATATCCTAACTGTGTTTTAATATTATCTGTACCGACATCCATGGAAAGTTGTATCTGACCAGAAAAGTTCACCCCATTGGCCCCAGGGACGGTTTCGTTGGAAATGAAGACGACCCATTCCGCAAGGCCGTAATTTTCGCCAATTCCGGCAAGGTCGGCCATAGGAGTGGCATAATCTGGGTCGGCACCATTGGCCAGGCGCATAGTACCATTTCCGTTATCAGATGTATAGGAGACTGTGGCATTTGAAGCAATGTCCCAAGCTTCAGGTGCCAATACCCCAAAAACAATATTGTAAGCTGAATCTTCGGCCGGGGCCACATCAACATCAATGGTCACATCCATCCGCTCACCGACCCCTATGGATGACGGCTGGTTTACGTTGGTTATGGTGATACACATACTCAACAATAAAAACAACAGAAACAGTGCTTTTGGTTGAAATAGAATGCGTTTTAGTTTGTATAGTTTGTTTTTCATCTCAGTGCATGTTAGTTTCTGCTTATTTGGTCAATCTATAGGTATAGGTATTGGATGTACATCCTAAGGGAACGGTAACGGTAAACTCATCCCCGCCAGAGAGTATTGCTCCTTGGATATCCAAGCTTGTACCATCCGAAAAATTGATCTTTGTAGGGTAAGTAAGGTCATCAAATGACCAGCTACCACTCGCTTCTCCCAAAGCAAAAGGTGTCGTTGGATCGGACAGGATATAGGATGAAGGTCTGCCATTTTCATATGAAAGCTGCAAGGAAAAAGACTGAAAATCCATCAGATTGGTGATATCGGTCCCATTCTGAAGCACCTGGTCAATCTTCCAGTCACCATCTATATTGGCAACGAACTCGGTAAACCCTTGCGGGTTTTGTTCTGGATCATCATCACAGCTTAAAACAGCCATGACCGACAGTAACAAAAACAATCGTAAACATTTCATAAATACACAGTTTGAAGTATAGTTTAGTTAACGGTTTCACTTTGTTGAACAAGTCATCAAATGAAAATGGAAAGACTGAAAGCATTCTATTGACACTTCCATCTTCCCATTACCCATTTGCAGAACTAAACTCAACAACTCTAATAATTCTTTTAAAATATCACCTCTCTTAGCCAACCTATCAAAACCTCTATAGGGCCAAAGACAAAAATATTATGTTCATATGTTCATACATATGTTCAAATATAGATATTTATCGGATGTCACCAAAAAAAATGTTTCTTTTTTGTCATTTTATCATTTTAATGACATCCGAATTAATGATAGTCCAAATAAGGCGCCAACAATAAACATGGGCTGGCCACATACAGAAAACCATTAAAAACGTTTTCGTTTCGGCCTTAATCAATCATATGTTCATATGTTCATACATAAAATATAGTATATTTGAGCGAATTAAAACATGATCAGTTTATGGATTTCTTAAATGCCGTTTTTGAGGAAATAATGAACTTTTTGGGCTTCACTGGCATTCTGGAAGCATTAAAAACGGAAAACTACGGTTTCTTTAAAAGTTTTGATGGAGTAATGTCCTGCATATTCCTAGTGCTTCCTCTTTTATTGTTTGTAGAATTTTTTATTGTCCTTTTTAGGGAAAGGGAGCAATTGAAAGCTTATCGGGTAAACTTTATCATCATTGTTTTTAATAGAGTAATTGGGCGAATATTGTCTTTGGGAACCATTGTTTGGTCCATAGGTTTCTTTCAAGAATATGCGCTCTTTGAAACCACCTATACCTGGTATTGGTTTATTTATGGGTATGTAATATGGGAATTGGGCAGTTATATCTATCACTATTTTGGGCATAAAGTACGACTCCTTTGGTGCCTCCACTCTCCCCACCATGCCGCGGAGACCATGAACCTATCCGTTAACCATGCTCATTTTTTTCTTGAATTTCCTTATGCAGATTTTGTCCGTACAGCAACGTGTATGCTCTTGGGTGTAAATCCAAAATTGTTTTTTTCCATTCTCTTATTGGATATTACTTATGCTACTTTTATCCATATTGGGGAACATCTGCTGAAAAAGGGACAATTTGGTTTTCTTGGCAAACTCATATTGACTCCTTCGCACCACCGTGTGCATCATGGTAGAAACCCCCTGTATATGGACACCAATTTCTGTAACCTTTTAAACATATGGGACAGGATATTTGGAACATATCAAGACGAGGTAGATGAACTTCCCATCCAATATGGCATAACTCGGGAAATGGACTCTGGAAGTTTTTTTGATGTCTATTTTGGTGAATTTATGGCGCTTTACAGAGATGTAAAAAATGCTCCAG
>JAUICT010000382.1 GCA_030429325.1 Bacteroidia bacterium | reverse complement strand
GAATTCAAACTTGGGTTTTTTAAAAATGGTTCTCCATATCGAACCGTAAATCCATCTAATTGTGCCGCCGATAGTATTTAAAATGAGATGAAAAATGGTATATCCAACTATTTCGTCAATCATTTATATTAAATTCTTGTTTCACATATTCATTTTCCAGTAGTACAAATCCTTTCCTTTAACATTTCCAAAATCAAGAGGAATTACTGTGTCTAAGGCCGTTCGCTTTATATGTAATTTGATGGATTCATTGTCTTTTGAAAGTGTGTCTCCAATTTGGATAAAGTCAAACAATTGCAAGCTTTGAAATGTAAAGTCCTTTTTATTTGTTCCAAATATTTCGTTTTTTATTTTGATGATGTGCCTGTTATGGTCCTTACTATCAATGTACTTTACAGTTACAATTCCATTGTACATAGAATGGTATTCATCGTAAACATATTTGTCAAACTTCTCCTTTTGAGTCCGGTTGTCACATGCGATAAATAAGAGAAAGAAAATAATGGGGATAAGTAATTTCAAATCTAGTCAGATTTTTGAGTTATAAATATTTTACAACTTGTTTATATGGATGTAAAATACATCTATATACCCCCAATATAGGCATAAAACCGATGAAATAGATCATCTTTTATTTCTGCCCAACCCTTTAACCCATGCAATATCAAAGAGGTATCAACCGCATACATTTAAAATGTATATTTGCCTTGCTACACTTATCAGTTTCGCGGTGACCAAATATTTTTTGTTCAATTTCTTAATCTTCTGTTATGCGAAACAAGGAAAATCAAACCAACTGCCCCTGTTGCACGCAGGGCGGTGCCGAAGATGAGGTGACAATCACCCCCAAAATTTCCAAAATGCTCAGTCCCGCGCAGGTACAACTGTTGGACTACACCCATTATCTGGATGCCCCGGATTTGGTCAATGCCCTAAAATTGGTGCACGATGTTACCATCTACCATTCCCATGAACTCCTGGACGAGGCCGAGAAAGATGCCCTGTTCAGTGTAAAAGGGCTTTGGGAGTGCATTGAGCGCATCAAGGAGTAATTCCTAGGAATTAGGAGTTAGGAATTAGGAAGTAGGGTGGAGAAAGAAAAGGGCCGCAAAACATCAGGTATCTGACGTCTGATTTCTGATATCAGATTTCAGAGATGTTTTGCGGCCCTTTGGTATGGTATGTTGCCGGGTTACATTTCCCAGCCCTCACGGTAGGTGCGGGTAACAAACTGGTTGGCATCCTCAAAGTTGGTCACCTTCATGTTGTCCCCGTCCCACAGCAGCTTTTTACGTCCGTAGAACTCCATGTTGCCATCGCCGTTGGGGCGTTGCAGCATATAACTGCGTATGGCCAGGTTGCCCATAAGCACGGTCTCGGTCATGGGACCGGCATACTCAAAGGATGAGGTAAGTCCCATGTGCTCTGGGCTTCCAAACCCTGCTTTGCAGGCATCCACCCATTTACGTTGGTGGCCGTATTCAGGTTCCGTCATGTCTTCCACTTCCGGACCAAACTCGGTGGTACCATCGTTCAGGTACAGTTTGGGCGTCAATGGCGAACTGTCGTTGATGTTCGTGGAAATGACCCCGTTCTCGCCGTGGATCAACACGCCGTTATAACTTCCCGGACCTCCAATATCGCTATCGGCAGGGATGATCTCGGGGTGGGAGGGACGTATGCCCCCATCGCTCCAGGTCATGGTCAAGGGTGCCCCTGTTTTTTCGGTGGCTTCGTAGTTCAGGGTGATGAACGAGGTGGCCGGACATCCTTCTGGGTGGTAATCGGGGTTCCACATTTGGGAGAACACCGTGCCCACGCTACATTCGGCGGCAGTAGGGTAGCCCAGTTTCAGGGTTCGGTAGGGGATATCCACCAAGTGACAACCCACATCGCCCAAGGCACCGGTTCCGTAATCCCACCATCCACGCCAGTTAAACGGATGAAGGTTGGGGGTGTAGGGTTTCAACGGGGCTGGGCCCAACCATAGGTCCCAATACAGATTGTCCGGTTTGCTAGCAGGGTCTGGCTGCGGCATGGCGTATCCTTGTGGCCAAACGGGCCTATTGGTCCAGATTTCCACCTTGGTGATCTTGCCCAGTTTTCCAGAATCCACCCATTGCTGCACCATACCCAATAACGGATTGGAACCGCCTTGGTTCCCCATCTGGGTCACCACTTGCTTGTCACGGGCCATTTGGGTCAAGATACGAGCTTCGCGGATGTTGTGGGTCATGGGTTTTTGTACGTATACATGCTTTCCGAGCCCCATGGCATAGGCCGCTGCAGGGCCGTGCACGTGGTCCGGGGTACTGATGGTAACCGCATCTATGCCCTTAACTTTGTCCAACATTTCGCGATAGTCATTGAAAAGTTTTGCTTTGGGGAATTTTTTTACGGTATTCTTGGCAGAGCCGGAAAAATCCACATCGCAAAGGGCCACCACCCGCTCGCGACCATCTACCGATGCATTGGCAATATCACTGGCTCCTTTACCGCCCGAACCGATGGCCGCCAAATGAAGGCGATCACTGGGGGCCAAATAGCCTGGGCCGCCCAAAACGTGGCGTGGAACGATAAAAATACTGGAAGCTAGCGCTGTGTTTTTGATAAAACTCCGTCTACTGGAGGGGGTTGGTTTTTCTTTCATTGTTTGTTGAGGTTTGACTTAGATTAAATTTCCCCAACAAGATAGAAAAAATAGCGCAGTGAATGGTTTGGTTTCTTGTGATGTTAAAGTTGAATTTAAGGAAGAAGAGCAAAGAAGGGTTTTGTCATGTACCGGTGGCATTAGTGTTTTTCAATTTCATAAATCATTTCTTTTGCCACAATTGCTGAAGAAGGAAGAAACATGGTCGTCACAATCCTCTGGTCTATTACCACATCGTGTTTATCGTTCAAGTCGTTTTTGGTTTGAAACAGCGCTCCATTTTCCCGCAACTGGTCCTCTAGCATTATGGGTAATAAAGTTCCTTCTTTGGCCCAACTTTTGGTAACTTCTGTCGAATTTGGAAATCCGGTTACTTTTTTGTCCTTGACCATATAATCACCATTGCTAAGTTTTACATTGGCAAAAGCACCGGGGCCATGCCCGCAACCTCCAACTATTCCGCCGTTTTCGTAAATGGCGGCTATAATTGGCAGTAAATCTTCGTTTTTGGCTACATCAAACAAGGGTCCATAGCCGCCACCAATAAAAACGGCTTTATAGTTTTTAGGGTCCACCAAATCGGG
>JAUICT010000381.1 GCA_030429325.1 Bacteroidia bacterium | reverse complement strand
CGGATAAACCACAATGGAACAGAAGATACCGTGGTTTTCACGCAGATCCTTTACCAAGGCCATGGCCTCTGGGATACTTCCGTTCAAATAGACCGGGGTAACACAGCTACTGGTGGTTCCCAAATCAAAACCACGCTCGCGAAGTCCGTTTTGTAGGGCATTTACATTCTCCCACAATTTGGCCTTGAGCTCGGGTCTGGAACGAAGCATGTCCAATCGCTTCAATGCCCCTTTCACGTAGACCATGGGCAGCGATTTGGCGAACATTTGCGATCTTAGGTTGTATTTAAGGTATTCTATGATTTCTTTGTCGGCCGCCACAAAAGCCCCGATACCTGCCATGGATTTGGCAAAAGTGGCCAAGTATACGTCTATCTGGTCCTGCACACCTTGCTCCTCTCCTGCTCCGGCCCCTGTTTTACCAAGGGTTCCAAAGCCATGGGCATCATCTACCAACAAACGGAACTGGAATTTTTTCTTCAGCTCGACAATCTCTTTAAGGATGCCCTGCTCTCCACGCATTCCAAACACCCCTTCGGAAATTACGAGGATACCACCACCGGTCTCGTTGGCCAATTTGGTGGCACGTTCCAGGTTTTTCTCCAAACTCTCTGGGTCGTTGTGCTTAAATGTGAAGCGTTTGCCCATGTGCAAGCGCACCCCATCAATGATACAGGCGTGGCAATCCACATCATAGACAATAATATCGTCTTTGGCCACCAAGGCGTCTATCACGGACATAAATCCTTGGTACCCGAAATTCAACAAATACGAGGCTTCCTTATGAACGAATTCGGCCAATTCCCTTTCCAATTGCTCATGGTAATCGGTGTGACCGCTCATCATACGGGCGCCCATGGGATAGGCGGCACCGTGTTCGTAGGCGGCGTCCCCATCAACTTTTTTGATCTCTGGTAGATTGGCAAGTCCCAAGTAGTCATTGATACTCCACGTTATCACATCCTTTCCTTGGAATTTCATTCGATTTGAGATGGGTCCTTCCAGCTTCGGGAACACAAAATACCCTTCTGCTTGCGATGCCCATTTCCCTAGAGGTCCTTTGTTTTCAATGATCCTATCAAATAAATCTTTCATCTACCTTAAAATTGATTGAACTGCAAAAGTATAGATTTTTACGAAGTACGCACAACGAAATTTTTATACAAAAAAACGACAATGTTATCATTGCCGTCTTTATTTAGGTTGTGCGGTAGCATCTTACTACTTTATGTATTCTATTTTTTCTGGTACCTCGGCATTTTGGATATCAAAAAAGCCTTGGTTTTCCATCCATTCATTACTGTACACCTTGCTCATATAACGTGAGCCGTGGTCTGGGAAGATAACAACCACATTGCTGTCCTCGGTAAATTCACCTTCGGTGTTCAACTGGAACAGTGCCTGCATGGCGGCCCCACTGGTATAGCCTACGAACATCCCTTCGGTATGGGCTATTTTTCGGGCCATGTGGGCGCTTTCGCCATCGGTGACCTTTACATAACGGTCTATACTGTTAAAATCCGTGGCTGTTGGAATTAGGTTTTTTCCCAAACCTTCAATACGGTAGGGATATACCTCATTATGATCGAACTCCCCGGTCTCGTGGTATTTTTTAAGCACGGAGCCATAGGCATCCACTCCCAAAACCCTAACATTGGGGTTCTGTTCCTTTAAATACCGTGCAATCCCGGAAATGGTTCCCCCAGTACCGCTACAGGCCACCAAATGGGTAATGTTACCGTTGGTCTGCTCCCAAATTTCCGGCCCAGTGGTATGGTAATGGGCCTCGATATTGAGTTCGTTGAAATACTGGTTGATATAAATGGAGTTCTCAGTTTCTTGGTGAAGACGCTTGGCCACTTCGTAATACGAACGTGGATCGTCTGCGCTTACGTGGGCGGGGCATACATATACCTTGGCACCCATGGAACGCAACATATCTATCTTATCGGGCGATGATTTTGAACTCACGGCCAAAATGCAATCATACCCTTTTACTATACTGACCATGGCCAAGCTAAAGCCCGTATTGCCCGATGTGGTCTCAATGATAGTACTTCCTGGCTTAAGGATTCCCTTGCGTTCGGCCTCCTCAATGATATGGACGGCTATACGGTCCTTGGAGGAATGTCCTGGATTGAAGGACTCCAATTTGGCATAAAAGCTTCCGGTTAGGGGAGCTGCAATGGTGTTAAGCTTAACTAAGGGGGTATTTCCAATTAGGTCAAGGATACTGCTGTGCGCATTTATCTGTTTCTTCATAACTGGTATTAGGTAAGGGACAAATTAGCCATATTTCGCCAAAAGTCCGGCACAAAAGTAACATTTTTATTTTTAAAAGGCTTTTCCTTCAAGATCTAAAATAAATACGTAATCCTTCACCGTTTCCCGTAAAGCCTCGAACCTACCGGATGCCCCGCCATGTCCGGCATCCATATTGGTATCCAAAAACAATAGGTTATCATCTGTTTTATAGTCCCTTAGCTTTGCTACCCATTTAGCAGGTTCCCAGTACTGCACTTGTGAGTCGTGCAGCCCTGTGGTAACATAAAGATTAGGATATTTCTTGGCCTCTACATTGTCGTAGGGTGAATAGGATTTGATGTAATCGTAGTATTCCTTTTCATTGGGATTGCCCCATTCGTCATATTCCCCTGTGGTCAATGGAATGGTATCGTCCAACATGGTGGTGACCACATCCACAAAAGGCACCGACGCAATGACTCCATTATAGAGTTCCGGAGCCATATTTACGATAGCGCCCATCAACAAACCTCCAGCGGAACCTCCACTGGCATATAAATGTTCCGGACTAGTGTATTTTTTCTCAATCAGAAATTGGGAACAAGCTATAAAATCGGTAAAGGTGTTCTTCTTGTGAAGCATTTTCCCATCATCGTACCAAGGTCTTCCCAAATACTCCCCTCCCCTTACATGGGCAATGGCAAAAATGAAACCCCTGTCCAACAAACTCAACCGTACGGATGAGAAATAGGGGTCAATGGTGCTTCCATAAGAGCCATAGGCATATTGCAATAACGGACTGGTCCCATCCAAAGGAGTATCTTTTCGGTACACCAAGGAAATGGGCACTTTTTTACCATCCGCTGCCGTGGCCCACAAGCGCTCCGTAGTGTAATTGGCCTTATCGAATTTACCGCCAAGGACTTCTTGTTCCTTCAAAACTTTTTTGGTCTTGGTCTGCATATTGAAGTCGATGACGGCATACGGAGCCCCCATC
>JAUICT010000380.1 GCA_030429325.1 Bacteroidia bacterium | reverse complement strand
TTCAAGACCCATTTTTTTCCAGGTTTTTCCTGCATCTTCAGACTTGTAGATGCCGTCACCCATGGCGTGTGCAGGACGTATGACAAAAGTCTCACCGGTTCCTAACCATACGATGTTGGGGTTTGAAGGAGCTAAAGCCACCGACCCAATGGATGAAACCTCTTGGTCATCAAAAATGGGATTCCAGTTAATACCGCCATCCGTGGTTTTCCACAATCCGCCAGAAGCTGCACCAATATAATTGACCATGGGGTCTCCCGGTACCCCTGCTATGGCAATGGTTCGATTACCTTCTGGACCAATAAAGCGAAAGTTGAGGTTCTCAAAAAGTTTGGGATTCAATTGCGCAAATAAAGAAACTATATTTAATAGGGAAAAGGATAGCAGGACGAACAAAGTTCTCATAATCATCTGGTTTGATGGTACGGTGAACTAATATAGGTAAAAAAGAAGAGGTTGTAGGTGGCATGTTTGTCTGAAGAAGATAGGGAGTTCTTGGCTTGGTTTATCAATTTAAAAAATGCCAAAAAAATGCATGAATGAGTAAATTAGTTTCAAAAAACGCATAAAAAATGCAAAAAAATGAAATATATAAGTGATGAAAAGTAATTTTTTGCTTAATTTGTGCAGGTTGTTAATGTAAACAAAGAAGAATGTGGCATGACAAGGTGGGTGTAATAGGAGTTGACTTGGGAGGGACCAAAGTTGCGGGTGGTCTTTTTTTGCTTGATGGCACCCAATTAAAGAAAAAAGTGAATAAGCTTGAAGGCAGGGTTGGTGATGACGTTGGGGCATTGATAGTTGGGTTGGTAAACGAGCTTCTGGTTTTGGCCAAGAAGGAAGAATTCTTAATTAAGGCTGTGGGAATTTGTGTTCCCGGAATAAGTGATGGGATTGCCCAAACTGTTTGGGCGCCGAACATTCCTGGATGGGAATCTTACCCTTTGAAAAAAGTAGTTGAAGAAGGGATAAATGAAGCAAATGTACCTGTGTTTGTTGATAATGATCGCTCCTGTTCCATTCTTGCGGAAGTATGGAAAGGAAAGGCGAAAAATTGTGATAATGCTTTGTTCATTACTGTTGGAACGGGAATAGGCGTTGGAATTTTGGCAGATGGCAGGGTGTTGAATGGAGCCAATGGTATTGCCGGTTCCATTGGATGGTTGGGGATGGATGTGAATTTCTCCCATAAAAGCCGTCAAGGGGGTAATTTGGAACACTATGCTTCTGGCAGTGGGATTTCCAATCAAGCCAAAACACTTTTAAAAGAAAGCCCCGAAATCGAGAGTACTTTAAGGAATCTGGATCAAGAAACCCTATCCGCGGAAGATGTGTTTGAGGCATATAGGACGGGTGATTCCGTTGCAGTTTCCGTGCTGGATACGGCGGTAAAATATTGGGGGATGTGTACAGGCAATTTAATCAGCATTTTTAATCCAGAGAAAATCATTTTTGGCGGTGGTGTGTTTGGTCCGGCCTCCCAGTTTTTGGATGAAATCAAATCGGAATCAAAGCGATGGGCCCAACCCATTAGTTTTGGAAAAGTGACCGTGGATGTTTCTGGTTTGGGAGGAGATGCTGGACTTATAGGTGCTGGGTATTTGGCTCTTACATCCTTGAATAAATCAGAATAAGACCTGAATCATTTTCGATGAAGAAAGAGAAGAAATATAATTACAAAGTGGTCTTTGTGGCAGCCTGTTTGGGAATGTTGCTGTTTGGTGTTGTGATGATTTCTTTGGGGTCATTGTTGCCATCCATTTCAAAAAAAATATACCTAAGCAGTGTTGAAACCGGAGCCACTTTATCCTTATTGCCTTTGGGTATTCTTTTAGGATCCATTGTCTTTGGCCCTTTGGTGGATAGGTTTGGGTACAAAATTATATTGATCATAGGCGGATTGCTTTCATTTATTGGGTTTGAAGGTTTGGGTGTTGCCACGCAATCCGACTACTTGAACTGGACTATTTTGATCATTGGATTGGGGGGTGGAATCTTGAACGGGGCCACCAACGCTTTGGTGTCGGATATCAGCAAGGATAAGCACAGTGCAAATTTGAGTTTGTTGGGCGTTTTTTACGGAGTAGGTGCTTTGGGTGTGCCTGCGGTCGTTGGCTTCTTGCAAAAATATTTAGAGATAGATGTGCTCATTTTTTGGATGGGCATGGGAATGTTGTTACCCGTTGTTCTTTTTGGCATTACAACTTTTCCAAGCCCCAAGAAAGCACAAGGCTTTCCAGTTGCGCAAGGATTGGGGATGTTAAAAGACCCTATTCTTCTGTTGTTGGGTTTTGTTTTGTTCTTTCAGAGCGGTTTGGAGGGTATAGCCAATAATTGGACTACCTTGTTTTTGGAAACCGAAAGAGCTTTTGAGCCTGCCGATGCATTATTTGTTCTGTCCCTTTTTGTGGGTGGTCTTTGCGCTGCCCGTCTACTTTTGGGGAAAATACTACGTCAGATAAACCCGTATACCGTATTGCTCTTCAGCGTCTGCATCCTTTTAGGAAGTGCCACGCTCATTTGGGCTTTTCAAGCACATTCCCTTTCAATTATGGGGCTTCTTGGTTTTGGGGTTGGTCTTGCAGCGGGGTTTCCTGTGGTCTTGGGTTACGTGGGGAAAATGTACAAGGAACTAACGGGCACCGCCTTTAGTTTGGTGATTACCATTGCGCTTATCGGAAATGTACTTAGCAATTACCTCATGGGCTGGGTTTCGCAATACTTTGGAATAGGATTATATCCCGTTCTTCTGGTGGTTTTGGTAATTGCCATGTCTGGGTTGATTCTCGGATTACAAAAAAGATTAAATCAAATTAAATACTAAATAGATCTATAATGTTAGCAAAAGAGTGGCTTAACAATGCCAGGAATGTGATGTCCAAAATCGAGGACACTCAAATCGAGAATATTCAAAAAGCGGCCGAAATCATGGCAGATTCCATAGAGAAGGGAAAATGGGTACACACCTTTGGATGTGGTCATGCCACCCTCCCTATAGAGGAGATGTACCCAAGAATTGGTGGTTTTGTGGGCTTTCACCCCATTGTGGAACTCCCCCTTACCTTTTTTACCAACATTGTTGGACAAATGGGTGTTGATCAGTTTATCTTTTTGGAGCGGGTGGAAGGCTATGGCCGCGAGATTATGAAAGGGCACAATTTTGACAAAGAAGATACCATGTGGTTGTTTTCACATACGGGCGTTAATGCCGTAAACATTGATATTGCATTGGATGCCAAGGAAAAGGGTATGAAGGTCATTGTGTTTGGT
>JAUICT010000379.1 GCA_030429325.1 Bacteroidia bacterium | reverse complement strand
CCATCAACTATCAACCATTAACTAACTTATGCTACTTTTCTATTCTTTCCGGTTTTCATCAAACCGTCGTAATGTCTGTTCAACAAATACGAGTTCACTTGCTGTACGGTATCTATTGCCACGCCCACCATGATCAACAATGATGTTCCTCCGTAGAACAGTGCCCATCCAGCCTGAACATCCATCAATTTTACCACAACAGCTGGCAACACTGCCAAAAGTGCCAAGAATACAGATCCTGGAAGGGTAATCAAAGACATGATCTTGTCTAGATAATCCCCTGTTTCCTTTCCAGGTCTTATACCGGGAATGAAACCACCACTTCTTTTCAAGTAATCGCTGTATAGAAGTATGTGAAAATGATAATCAATACTCCAAATAGGATGTTGTAGGCCAAACCGAAAATATCAGCAAACTGAACCTCCATCCATTGCCCCACGGCTGTATTGTTAAATGTTCTACCCAACAAACTGGGTGCAAACATAATCGCTTGGGCAAAAATGATAGGCATTACTCCAGAGGCATTCAATTTTAAAGGAATGTACTGGCGTGCTCCCATTACGTTCTTTTCGTATCCACCTGAAGCTGTTCTTCTTGCATATTGTACTGGAATCTGTCTTACCGCCATCACCAAAAGAACGCTTGCCAAGATGACCAAGAACCATACAATTACCTCAATCAACATAAACATGATACCTCCTGTGTTATTGGTAGTTCTTGAAATAAATTCTTGAACAAAGGACTGTGGCATGGTGGCGATAATACCGATCATGATCAATAGGGAGATACCGTTTCCAATACCTTTATCGGTGATTTTTTCACCCAACCACATGGCAAAAACACATCCAGTTACCAAAATAATCACAGCTGGAACAATAAAGTCCAAACCTTTACCCAATACAAAGGCACTATCTGGAACCCCAAGAGCACCAAGTCCGTACAAGTATGCTGGAGCTTGAACGATACATATACCTATGGTCAACCATCGTGTAATTTGGTTGATGGTCTTTCTACCACTTTCTCCTTCTTTCTGCAATTTTTGCAGGTAAGGAATGGCAATCCCCATCAACTGCACCACAATGGATGCGGAGATGTAGGGCATGATCCCCAATGCAAAAACGGATGCATTGGCAAAAGCACCTCCTGTAAAAGCATTAAGAATTCCCAAAATACCGGAATCGGTACTTGAGGCCAACTGGGTCAATTGGGCTGTATCAATACCAGGAAGTACAATTCGTGTACCGAAACGGTATACCAACAACAACCCAAGGGTAAGGATGATACGTTGTCTCAGCTCATCGATTTTCCAGATATTCGATATGGTCTCAATAAATTTCTTCATGCTATACTATTGCTTATAAACTTATTGCTTCTCCTCCGGCAGCTTCTATGGCAGCTTTGGCGGAAGCCGTAAATTTATGTACAGATACTTTTAGGCCGGCTTTCAATTCACCGTCACCCAAAATCTTAACCAAGTCATTTTTGTGGGCCAATCCGTTTTCCACAAGAGTGTCCAAAGTAACTTCTTTTTTCACAGCACCATTGTCCACCAATTCTTGTAATTTACCAAGGTTGATCCCTCTGTATTCCTTTCTGTTGATGTTTTTGAACCCAAACTTGGGGACACGTCTTTGCAAAGGCATTTGACCTCCTTCAAAACCAATCTTTTTGGAATATCCTGATCTGGACTTGGCACCTTTGTGTCCACGGGTGGAAGTACCTCCTTTACCGGAGCCTTCTCCTCTTCCTACGCGTTTTCCCTCTTTGTGAACAGCGCCATCCGCTGGTTTAAGATTGTGTAAATCCATGTTCCGTTATATTTTAAGCTTCCTCTGTGGAAACCAAGTGTTTTACCTTATTTACCATTCCAAGGATACTGGGTGTTGCATCATGTTCAACAACATGCCCGATCTTGCGCAGTCCTAGGGCCTCTAAAGTCCTTTTTTGGTCTTGTGTCCTTTTGATAGCGCTCTTTACTTGTGTAACCTTAATCTTTGACATAATATCCTCGTGTATTTATCCTTTAAAGACTTTTTCCAAAGAAACTCCTCTTTGCTTGGCCACGGTATCGGCACTCCTCAACTGCAACAAGGCATCAAAGGTAGCCTTTACCACATTGTGTGGGTTGGATGAACCTTGGGATTTGGACAATACGTCATGTACCCCTACAGCTTCCAATACGGCCCTTACGGCTCCACCGGCAATTACCCCGGTACCGTGTGATGCAGGTTTGATGAACACTCTTGCACCTCCGTATTTACCTTTTTGTTCATGGGGAAGCGTAGCTTTGGTCAAAGGAATACGTACCAAGTTCTTTTTGGCATCCTCAATGGCCTTTGCAATTGCAGTGGCAACTTCTTTGGATTTCCCTAAACCATGTCCAACAACACCGTTTTCATCACCAACAACAACTATCGCTGAAAAACCAAAAGCTCTACCACCCTTGGTTACTTTGGTAACCCGTTGTACACCAACCAAACGGTCTTTCAACTCAAGTCCTCCTGGCTTTACTATCTCTACGTTCTTGTAATTCTGGTACATAGTCTTATTAGAATTTTAGTCCTGCTTCCCTAGCTCCTTCAGCCAATGATTTAACTCTTCCGTGATATAGGTTTCCACCTCTATCAAAAGCTACGGTCTCAATCCCCAATTTTAGGGCTTTTTCCGCTATGGCCTTACCCACTGTGCTGGCAACTTCGGTTTTTGTTCCTTTGGCATCAACATCCTTATCTCTCGATGAGGCTGCTGCCAAGGTAACCCCTTTGTTGTCATCGATCAACTGGGCATATATTTCTTTATTGCTTCTGAAGACAGACAACCTTGGTCTTGCCTCAGTTCCGAACGATACTTTTCGTATTCTTCTTCGGATGCGTAACTTTCTTTCAGTCTTAGATAATCCCATAGTCTTAATTATTAAGCTGATTTACCTGCTTTTCTTCTCAATTGTTCTCCCACAAACTTGATACCTTTTCCTTTGTAAGGCTCTGGCTTACGGAAGGATCGTATCTTGGCGGCAACCTGACCTACCAATTGTTTATCATGGGAAGTTAGTTTTACGATAGGGTTTTTCCCTTTTTCAGAAATGGTCTCTACCTTCACTTCTGGAGCAATGTCCAAAATGATATTGTGGGAGAATCCTAGTGCCAAATCCAATTTTTGACCTTGGTTGCTGGCTCTGTATCCAACACCTACAAGTTCCAATTCCTTGGTCCATCCTTCAGAGACTCCTTTTACCATATTGGCAATAAGGGCACGATATAACCCATGCTTTGCT
>JAUICT010000378.1 GCA_030429325.1 Bacteroidia bacterium | reverse complement strand
GTTGAAAACTGCCCAAGGGTCGTCTACAGTGGCCATCATTACCACTTCGGCCATTATTGCACCCTTGTTGGAAAGCTTTGGGTTGGTTTCCGCCATGGATAAATCGTTGGCCGTATTGGCCGTTGGAGCAGGGGCCATGACCGTTTCCCATATTAATGACAGTTATTTTTGGGTGGTTTCCCAATTCTCGAATATTACCGTTAAAACTGCCTTGCGGGGGCATACTTTGGGGACCCTATTTCAGGGTGTAGTGGGTATTTTGATGGTGCTATTGTTGTACTTTTTGCAATGAGAAATGCCATCATTCTATAACAAGGGATTGAGAAAATTCTTGTACTACGGCAAAATATCCCAAGGCATATTCATCAGGACGTTCTACGTTGTCAAAAATATCGATGTTGTCCAATCCAGTGATGTCAAACACGTTTCCACGCACGGTGGCAATAGGGGTCTGGAAAACACCTCCGGTGTCTTGTGTTTGTTCAACCAGTAAATCCATATAGTTATAAAATTCCTGATCGGCCCCTAAGATACTCACGGTAATAGTTTGTCCCGGGTTTAGGTTTTCATCATAGAAATAGGAGAACTCAAATTGTTGGCCCATAATAAATCGGTCATCCAATGCTTGGAAATTACCAAAATCAAAGTCGAAAACGTAAAAATTGGTGTGGTCAGGATTATCAGTGAAGGTTACAATGATTTCAGTATCTTCCTCATCAAAAAGTGTGTTTTCCCCCTGTTCCAAACCATCAATAGGTACAGTAGGGGCATACGCCGTTCTGGCATAGTAATTTTTGTTTTTATGACTTATCTGAAGGATGAATACAACACCGGGTTCTGCAGCCGTTGTCCTTATACGCTGGTCCGATGAAAAATTTGGGTCAGGAACGTAAATCCCTGTGTTTGGAGCCTCTTCGGCCAGTGAGGAAAAAGCCAACTCCGTAAATTCCCCAAACTCATTTGGAATACCGTAAGCAATCACGGCACTTTCCACTTGTGTTATGGTATTTTCCTCAAAAAAAACTGTGGTTTCCTTCATTTCAATACGTACATCAATAAATTCCTGACTCTTATCTACACGCAAAAGTCCATTTACGATGAGTCTGGGTTCGGTTTCAGGGAGATTTACCTCAACCACATCTTCGCAGGAGGAAAACGTTAAAAATACTAGTATGTAGCTGAATACTTTTTTCATAACGCTCTAGAATCTAAAGTTATAGGTTATGGATGGGATAATACCAAAAATTGAGGTGCGAATGGCCTCATTTCTTCCAGTGCCCTCATTTTCCCTAAAGTTGATGGAAGCCGCATTTTTCCGGTTGTACACATTATAAATACTGAAAACCCATTCGGATTGTATTTTTTTTCGGCTGTTCCGTTTTGGGGTCAAGATGGCTGAGATATCCATTCTGTGATAGTCAGGCAATCTTTCTTTATTTCGAAGGCCATAGTAGGGAACGACCAGTTCTTCAAATTCAAATTGACCTATAGGATAATTGGTGGGCTGCCCGGTCTGGAATATGAAGTTGGCATTAAAACTCCAAGTGGGGCTTAGTTCATAACTGCCATACAGGGCAAGGTCGTGTCTCTTGTCGTAGGGTGTGTTGTACCATTGCCCAAGATTAATGCCTGTTTCTAGGTCGGAACGACCGGTATCAATTCCTAAGGCCCTAAGGTCTCTTCCGGGCGTTCGCTGTTCCGATTTGGACCATGTATAGGCCAACCAACCTTTTAGGCGTCCCTCATTCTTTCGAATCAGAAACTCAAGACCGTAGGCGCGGGCTTCACCATTTAAGATGATTCGCTCAATAGCCTTATTGGCAATGAGGTTGGCGCCATCAATATAATCTATCCTATTTTGAATTTCCTTGTAGAAAGCTTCAGTTTCAAAAGAGAAAACTCCGCCATTAATGTTCCTAAAATACCCGATGGCATATTGATCCAGCAATTGTGGCTTTACAAATGGTCCACTTGGTGTCCACACATCCAATGGGGTAGGGGAACTGGTGTTGGATAATAAATGAAGATATTGGGCCAAACGGGTATAACTTGCCTTTACGGAACTTTTACCATCAAAATTATAGGAAGCCGATATTCGCGGTTCTAGATTGAAAAACTTTTTTAGTGTCCCACTTCTACCGGGATTGATGGTGTCTATGGGGTCCGCTTCCCGATACACCAAGGAAAATGGGTCGAACAATACTGGATTGTCATTCTCGTACACATAGAATTCATCCTGTCCGAGTCTGTTGAATTGACTGGCCCTTAAACCATAACCCATACTAAGATTGTCCGATATCTTATGCTCTACATCAATGTAGATAGCATTTTCATTGGCATATTTTTTAGTCAATTGCTCCTCAACAATGCCGGAATCAGGGCTATTGGGACGTATTCTCCCTGGATTGAACACATAGTAAGTATTGTGCATACCATAATTGAGTTGAAGCTTATCGTTGACGTAGTGTTTTAGGTCGTATTTAAGGTTAAAGTTTTGAATTCCCGAATCCCAGTCAAACCCCACAAAATCAAGCTCCAAGCCATAAAAATAATCAGAATAGATCAGTGACAAATTGGAGAAAAGTTTGTCTGAAAATAAATGGTTCCATCTAAAATTTCCCACTGCATTGCCATAGGTGTTCACAAAATTATCGTTGATGCTAAAAAGGTCCCTTCCAAAATACCCGGATAGGAAAATGCTGTTCCGGTCATTTATTTTATGGTTGATTTTGGTATTCAGGTCATAGAAATAGGCTTTATTATCCACATCGAACAGGGGAAGAAATAGATGGGCGTATGACGCTCTTCCGCCAACTAAAAAAGCGGTTCGGTCTTTGGTGATGGGACCTTCGAGTAGCAATCTGCTGGCCACGGCACCAATTCCTCCGTTAACCTTAAAGTCTTTGCTGTTGCCTTCTTTTTGAAAAATCTCCAGCACCGATGAGACCCTGCCCCCATATCTGGCTGGTATACCTCCTTTAAAAAGTTTGACATCTTTGATGGCATCGGGATTAAAGACTGAAAAGAAACCAAACAGGTGGGAGGAATTGAACACAGTGGCTTCATCCAATAGGATGAGGTTTTGGTCCGCCGCCCCGCCTCTAACATTGAATCCGGACGAAGCTTCACCAGCATTGGTGACCCCGGGTAAAAGGATGAGGGACTTGATTACATCGGCTTCACCAAGTACCACGGGTATTTGTTTAATAGTTCTTACGGCCAAGGTGTTTACACTCATTTGGGGTTTTCGGATATCCAGACGTTCCGCATTGTCTGTA
>JAUICT010000377.1 GCA_030429325.1 Bacteroidia bacterium | reverse complement strand
CATGGGAAGGGGATTTGGAAACGGACCTCCAGCATGGGGACATTTGGATCAATAGCGATATATCAACGGCCAAGGCGGATATACGCTTCGGGAAGTTCAATGCCCGGAACATGGGGTACGGAAATATTAAAATGGATAATGGTTCTATAGATATTGAACATGCCCAAAAGTTGAAAATCTTAAGTAGTGGAAGTGAGATAACTTTGGACCAAGTGGCAGATTTGGAACTCTATTCCAGTAAAGATGAGGTAGAATTGGCGATGGTGGGCAGTCTTCGGGGGGATTTTAAATTTTCAAATGTTGACATTGCCGATGTAACAAATGGCATGTTCCTCACACTAAGAATAGCGGATGTAGACATCAAAAAAGTGTCTAAACCGGATGCGGATATCAATATTGTACAGGAATCCTCCGAAATCAATATGAACGTTTCAGGAATGGTCTTTGACTTTGGCGCGACCTTGGAGCAAGGCCTGCTGCGGGTGCCCAAGACCTTTACAAACATTAAGACCAATGTAACCAATGAAGGAAGTAAAATAAGGGAGATTACGGCTACTTATGGTAATGGGACCAAAGGCGAATTTACCATCAATGGAATCAAAGGAGTAATCGTCCTTACCGATTGATGTGCCTTAAAAAGTTGCTAAAGATGCAACCCTTGAAAAATTTGAATGTCTTTAATACGAAAACCAAAAAACGAAACATGATACGACTGAAACCAATACTTCCCATCCTTCTTTTCGGATGTATGGCCATGGGACAAGCCCAAGAGGAAGTAGACTACATTGAATTCAACGATCGCAAGAATGTGGTGCACGGTGTGTACTTGGGTCTTACCACATATTATGGGGAGATCAAGGGTAAATCTACCTATTTGGGTGGACTTAAGGTGGCCTATGTGGCCAACCGACAATTTGAAGTGGGATTTGTTGGAAACTTCTTGTACTCTGAACAGGACAATCCCAGAACCATCAATGAAGATTTGATAGGAGCATACGGAGGACTTCACTTGGAGCCCATACTTTTTAGCAAGTCGGTGGTGAACCTTTCTTTCCCCTTGCTTATTGGGGCCGGGGGTGTGGGTTATTTGGGGAATGACTTTGACGATCGCATTGGCGATATTGACGAAGATGATATCGATGCCATTTTTGTGGCCGAACCAGGGGTGAGCCTTTTGTTCAATATTTCCAGATACCTGCAATTGGAAGCGGGAGTCAAATATCGTTTTTCCAGCAAGCTGGAACTGGATGCCAGCCCCCTTCGTAACATCAATGGGTTTTCCGGAGGGATAGGACTCAAAGTGGGCGTTTTCAATATGGGACGTAATCGGTACAAAAAACACCTGCGCAATGGCCAATAAATCAAAAAACAATGGACAATCATTGCATCAGGCAGTGGTAGCTAGACATGTGTTCACGCAAAATGGGACCGTGTTCTTGAGAAGTGCCCAAAACCTTGAAATCAGCGAGTGGTCCGCCATAAACTTTTATTGGATGCCCGTATTAAAATTGGAACGGGAACTCGGCTCATAACAGTTTTTCTTAATCTAATCACATCAAAAAATGAATGGTATGAAATCAATTCAAAGGATTGCTATCGCCCTACTTTTGGGCTTTACAGTAACATCTTGTGTCCAGGAAAGCATATGGGTTTCGGAGGAGGTATCCACCCGCGAATATGACTTTGACAACATAAGGGCACTACAAGTATCATCGGATTTTAGGGCCTACGTTACTTTTTCCGATACAGAAGAGAAGGTTTCCATCAAGGCCAATGACAATCTGTTTAGAAGGATTGATGCCTATATGGAAGGGAGTAAACTGGTGGTTAAACTGGAGAATAATGTTCGGGTTAGGGGAAAGGAGACCATGGAACTCTATGTGACTACCAAGAACATTTCCAAGTTCAAGGCTTCGGCAGATGCGGCCATCTTTATGGAAAGTCCGATTAACACCAATAATGTTTCCATTGAACTGAGTTCCGATGCTTATTTTGAAGGGGATATCACGGCAGATGACTTGGAACTCCATATGGCTTCGGACAGTGAGGCCGAGATGTATCTCGATGTGCAGGATGCGTATCTGGATCTTTCGTCAAGCTCTAGACTGCAAGGGGAATCCAAGATAAAAGATGCCAAGATCAGACTTGCTTCGGATGCCGAAGTGGATATGGTAGGGACGGTTGAAAGCCTGGATGCCATCATGTCGTCGGACAGTGAGCTCAAGGATTATGGACTTGAAGTGCAGGATTTGCGGATAGACCTCACATCGGACAGTGATGCCTTCTTAACGGTTACCGGTACCATTGATGTTACGGCCAACTCGGATAGTAGATTGTATTACAAGGGCGATGCGGAGATTATCCGGCAAGTGTTGTCCAGTGATGGAAGGGTCATCAAGAAATAGCCCTATCTTTATATCCTTGGTTCCCATAGAAGGGATTTGTAAGGATTGAAAAGATAATTGATGGAACAGAACGAGCTATATCCCATTTTTTTAAAGGCCTCCCACTTGAATATACTCATTGTGGGAGGGGGCAATGTAGGCTTGGAAAAATTGACTTTTTTGTTGAAATCCAGCCCCAATGCCAATGTACAGATGGTGGCCCCGGAATTTTTGCCTGAGACCTTGGAATTGGCCAATAGGCATAAGGTAGAGATTACCAGGGCAGTCTATGATCAGAGCTTTTTGGATGGCAAGCATATGGTGGTGGCCTGTACAGACAAAGTGGGGGTGAATGAGCAAGTGTATCATGACTGTCGGGAGCGAAGCATTTTGGTGAATGTGGCCGATAATCCACCTTATTGTGATTTTTATATGGGAGGCATCGTTACCAAGGGAAATGTAAAAGTGGCCATTTCCACCAATGGAAAATCACCGACCACAGCCAAGCGGTTGCGTCAATTTTTTGAAGATGTAATTCCGGATAACATAGACGACTTGGTCAAGAACCTTAATGAATACCGTAAGACCTTAAAGGGCAATTTTGAGGAAAAAGTGGAGACCCTGAACGAGTTTACCAAGGGATTGTTGGATGGCGAGCCCAACAAAGGGCAAACCAAAGAATAGGTTTTTTGCTAAAGCCGCTTCATGGCTTCCATGAGTTCATCCTTTTTCCTTGGAGATATGCTAACATGCATATCGTTGCTCATGATGATATACCCACCATCGGATTTTACATACTTCTTTACTTCATTGAGATTAATAACATAACTGTTGTGAACCCTCATAAACTGGTAGTCCCCCAAAAGATTCTCATATTCTTTTAGGTGTTTGCTGAC
>JAUICT010000376.1 GCA_030429325.1 Bacteroidia bacterium | reverse complement strand
AGATTGTGGGTTTTTGGCACAGCTGTTGAAAACAATTCCGTAACCCATAAATTCAAAACCTATGAAAAAAATTTTACTCCTTTCAATATCGGTTTTCATTGTCGCCTGTAGTGGTGTCAAAAAAACCCAAGAGGCCTTGAATAGTGGAAATTATGTGGCCGCTATGAACAAGGCCATAAAGAACCTTGCGGAAAACAAGACTAAAAAGGGCAATCAGCAATACATCCTGCTCTTGGAAGATGCCTTTGCCAAAAACACCCAAAGGGAACAGGCAGAGATTTCCTTTCTTCAAAATGATGGTAACCCTGCAAATCTGGAAGCCATTTACAACAAGTATTTGCAATTAAAGGAAATACAGCAACGTATACGACCTTTAATGCCTCTAACTATTTATGATGAGGGACGGGATGCCCGTTTCAGTTTTGTGAACTACGATTCCAAAATTCTAAATACCAAAGATGATCTTTCGGAGCATCTGTACAACAACGCCTTAAACTTATTGTCCGATGCCCGGACAAAGGCAGATTACAGAGCTGCGTATGATGACCTAAGGTATCTACAGGAAATAAATCCGGGATATAAAGCCACAGTAGCCAAAATGGATGAAGCGTACAACAAAGGCTTGGAGTTCGTTAGAGTTGAGATTGCCAATCAAACCGAACAAATCATCCCTGAGCGATTGGAAAAAGAGCTTTTGGACTTCAATGCTTTCGGTATCGATAATTTTTGGCTGCAATACCATACCAATCCCTTATCCGATGTGACCTATGATTATGCCATGAACCTAGATTTCATGGAAATCAATGTTTCCCCGGAGCGTGTCAACGAGACCCAGATTATCAAGGAAAGACAAATCAAGGATGGCTGGGAATATCTCCTGGACAGGAACGGAGATGTAGTTAAGGATAGTTTGGGCAATAAAATAAAGGTAGACAAAATGCGAACCGTTACCTGCAAGTTTTTTCAGTTTACGCAAAGCAAGAGTGCTCAAATTGGCGCAAAGGTGAGTTTTACTGACTTAAGAAATGGGCAGGAAATCAATGCCTATCCCCTATCCAGCCAATTTGTTTTTGAACATATTTTTGCCAACTTTCAAGGAGACAAAAGAGCATTGGAAGACGACCTCTTGGTCTATTTAAATGCACGGGAGGTACCCTTCCCTTCCAATGAACAAATGGTATACGACGCCGGAGAGGACCTTAAAGCACGCTTAAAAGGCATTGTCTCAAAACATCAGTTTAACTAAGAAAAAGCCCCGCTTTGCGGGGCTTTTTTTATATGTAATCTTCAACGTTGATATCAGTAATCGCTCCATGTGAAGTATGGAAAGACACTTCTCCATCCTTAATAATCAATAATTGAGGTGATTCGTGTCTTACGTGAAAGATATCAGCAATAGCGTTGGAAATGTTCCTATGGGCATGGATATCCAAAAAATAAAGGTCACATTTTCCTTCCCATTCAAAGGAACCCTTAAACATGCGCCATGTCATTCCGCTAATACCACAGGTAGTGGAATGTTTAAAAATAAGTTGCGTTTTTTCTTGTGAACGCTCTTTCAATTCATCCAACTGCCCCAAAGTTGTCAAAGAAACCCACGGCGATGTTGTATCTTCATTGGTAGATTTATCCCGTTTCCCAAATACATTGTCAAATAATCCCATGCTACAAATTTAGAGGATATGTCGAGCAGAACCAAAAACCTTACACCTGACGAAATGTCCTGTGTTTTCAAGGATTTACAGACATTTTGTCCGCTCCTGTTGTCTGGTAAGGTTGTTGAAATAGAGCAAACAAAACAAACACTATGAACTTTAACAATTTTACCATAAAATCACAGGAAGCCATCCAAAGGGCCCAGCAATTGGCCCAAGAACATGGCCATCAACAAATAGAAAATGAACACCTCTTCAAGGCCATTGCAGAGGTAGATGAAAATGTATTGCCCTTCATTTTAAAAAAGTTGAATGTCAATGCATCCCTCGTCTATCAAATTTTGGACAAGGAGCTTCAGAGTTTTCCAAAAGTATCGGGAAGTGAAATCATGTTGTCCCGAGAAGCTGGAAAAACCTTGAACGAAGCAAGCATAGTTGCTAAAAAAATGGGCGATGAATTTGTCTCCGTGGAGCATCTACTGCTTGCCGTTTTTAAATCGAAAAGCAAAATAGGCCAAATCCTAAAAGACCAAGGGGTTACCGAAAAGGATCTCACTGCGGCCATTGAAGAGTTGCGCAAAGGAGGAAAAGTAACTTCGCAAAGTGCAGAGGACACCTATAATTCATTGGACAAGTACGCCAAAAACCTCAACCAATTGGCCGACAATGGTAAATTGGACCCTGTCATTGGAAGGGATGAGGAAATCCGTAGAGTGTTGCAAATTTTATCCAGACGTACCAAGAACAACCCTATGCTGGTTGGTGAACCCGGTGTGGGAAAGACGGCCATTGCCGAGGGGCTGGCCCACAGAATAGTACAAGGTGATGTCCCTGAAAACCTAAAGGATAAAGTGCTTTATTCCCTAGACATGGGCGCGCTTATTGCCGGCGCCAAATATAAAGGGGAGTTTGAGGAGCGATTAAAGGCCGTGATAAAGGAAGTAACCTCATCTGACGGAAATATTGTCCTTTTTATTGATGAAATCCATACCCTGGTGGGTGCAGGTGGAGGACAAGGTGCCATGGATGCGGCCAACATCCTGAAACCCGCCTTGGCCAGAGGCGAACTGAGGGCCATTGGGGCTACCACCCTGGATGAGTACCAAAAATATTTTGAGAAGGACAAGGCCTTGGAGCGAAGGTTCCAAAAAGTTATGGTTGATGAACCTGACACGGAAAGCGCCATCTCCATTTTAAGGGGTATCAAGGAAAAATACGAGACCCATCACAAGGTACGCATCAAAGATGAAGCGGTCATTGCCGCCGTAGAGCTTTCCCAACGCTACATCACTAATAGATTTTTACCGGATAAGGCCATTGACCTCATGGACGAGGCTGCATCCAAACTGCGTATGGAAATCAATTCCAAACCAGAGGAATTGGATGTGCTGGACCGAAAAATCATGCAATTGGAAATTGAAATTGAGGCCATTAAGCGTGAAAATGATAAGGCAAAATTACAAACCCTGAATTTGGACTTGGCCAATCTCAAAGAGGAAAGAAACGAAATCTTTGCCCAATGGGAGAGCGAAAAGACCGTTGTGGACAACATCCAAAAGACCAAGCAGGATATCGAAGATTTTAAATTGGAAGCTGAACGGGCAGAACGCAATGGGGATTATGGCAAAGTA
>JAUICT010000375.1 GCA_030429325.1 Bacteroidia bacterium | reverse complement strand
GAAAACAAAGTGGGTTTACCCAAGGACGGGACCGTAGTTTTCATTTTGGAACGCAAGAGTACAGGATTGTTGGGATGATATCGCATTTAGGTCCCCAATTGGGTGTGGCCGATGGTATTGCTTTAGCGGACATGCTCCGACGTAAAAAGCGGGTGACTGTTGTTTTTACAGGGGAAGGAGCTACTAGTGAAGGGGATTTTCATGAGGCGCTCAATGTAGCCTCCGTGTGGAACCTCCCCGTATTATTTTGCATTGAAAATAATGGGTATGGGCTATCGACACCCACCAATGAGCAGTACAATTGCGAGCATCTTGCGGATAGAGCCAAGGGATATGGGATGGAATCCCGCATAATTGACGGGAATAACATTTTGGAAGTGTATACAAGGGTAGATGAGATCTGCAAAGCCATTAGAAAACGTCCACGTCCCATTCTATTGGAGTTCAAGACATTCCGGATGAGGGGGCACGAAGAGGCGAGCGGCACCAAATATGTCCCGGAAAAATTGATGAAAAAATGGGAGAAGAAAGATCCAATCACAAATTATGAGTCGTTTTTATTGAACGAAGGCCTGATCGATCACAAGGAAATAGAGGGGTTTAAAGAGCGGATATCGGAAGAAATCAATGAAAATTTACAGCTGGCTTTTGAGGAACCTGCAGTTTCTTTTATTGAAAGTAAAGAATTAGGTGAGGTATATCAAGAATATAAATATGAGGTAGTTGAATCAAAAAATAATGTAAAAAGTATTCGTTTTGTGGACGCTATTTCTGAAGGTTTGGAGCAATCCATGTACCGCCATAACGAACTCATCATTATGGGGCAAGATATAGCGGATTATGGCGGAGTATTTAAGATCACCGAAGGTTTTACCTCAAAATTTGGGAAAAGCCGGGTGCGGAATACCCCTATCTGCGAATCGGCCATTGTTTCTACCGCCATGGGCTTGTCCATCAATGGAATGAAAGCTGTGGTGGAAATGCAGTTTGCAGACTTTGTGAGCAGTGGATTCAATCCCATAGTAAATTATCTGGCCAAAGTACATTACCGATGGAGCGAAAAAGCCGATGTGGTCATACGAATGCCCTGTGGTGGTGGGGTTGGGGCCGGACCGTTCCACTCCCAAACCAATGAGGCGTGGTTCACCAAGGTGCCTGGGCTCAAGGTAGTGTACCCTGCTTTCCCGTATGATGCCAAGGGATTACTGAACACCGCCATAAACGACCCCAATCCGGTATTGTTCTTTGAACACAAAGGATTGTATAGAAGTGTTTATGGTGATGTACCATCGGATTATTACACCTTGCCCTTTGGAAAAGCCAATAAAATAAGAGAGGGCGATTCAATTTCCATAGTGAGTTATGGGGCTGGGGTACATTGGGCTATGGAAGTATTGGAAAAGCACCCGGAAATTGAAGCAGATCTCTTAGATTTGTGTACACTTCAACCTCTAGATGCAGATGCTGTCTATGCTTCGGTAAAAAAGACAGGAAAGCTCATCATATTACAAGAAGATACGTTGTTTGGCGGTATTGCAAGTGATATCTCTGCAATGGTCATGGAACATTGTTTCGAATATTTGGACGCTCCGGTAAAAAGAGTGGGCAGTTTGGAAACACCAGTACCGTTTGCAAGGGAACTAGAGGAGAATTATCTGCCTAAAAGGAGATTTGAAACAGCTTTATTGGAACTGTATAACTATTGAATCAGTGATTCGTTAACACTTTTTTAACACCTCAAATGGACATTTATGGTGTCTCAGTCGTATATATGTAAACTTAAACTCCAATTCTTATGGTAAAACAATCATTTTTAATTATTGCACTGGCGGGAATTTTACTTACGTCGTGCTCCGTTTCCAAAAGTGCAAGGACGCAAAGGAATCTCTTTAGCGGTACTTGGATTTTGGAAAACATTTCCTATGAAAACAATTCGGGCAATTTTAAGTCTGTCATCTTCAATGATGCGGAGGATATTTGTTTTGAAGGCAGTCAATGGTTCTTTAGGGACAATAACAGTACTGGTAGGTATACCATCAACCAAAGTACATTGTGCCAAGGAGGCGACCGTTTCTTTAGATGGTCGGTAGTAGAACCTTCACAAAACTACAGTAGCCAATTGCAGTTCAAGTTCATTGATGAAAATAGAAAGGATATCTCTGGAGGATACGGCTACCGCTTGAACATTGCCAACCTTACCGAACAGAACATGACGCTTAAATCCAATGTTTCAGTGGACGGACAGCCTGTTACCATAGTTTATGAATTCACAAAAAGCTAACACATGAAAAAAATCATTATAAAAAGTACAACAGCTATGCTGGCATTGAGCTTAATTCTAAGCTGTGATGCCGTTAAGAATGCCAATAACACACAAAAAGGTGCTGCCATCGGAGCTGGTGGTGGTGCTGTAATCGGTGGTATTATCGGGAATAATGTAGGAAAAGGAAATACTGCCCTTGGCGCTATCATTGGTGCCGTGGTGGGAGGTGCTGCAGGAGGTTATATTGGTAACCGAATGGACCGACAAGCCGAACGTATTGAAGAAGAAATCCCAGGTGCTGAAGTAAAGCGTGTGGGTGAAGGAATCAATGTTACCTTTAGTGGCGAAAACGGGGTTTATTTTGATACCAACAAATCTGATATTAAAGGAACCTCTGCCACCACTTTGGATAAACTGGCTGGAATTTTCAAAGAGTACCCTAAATCCAACATCTTGGTGGAAGGACATACGGATAGTGCTGGTAGCGATGCATACAACATGACTCTTTCCCAACAGAGGGCACAGTCAGTTACCAATTATTTGGTAAGCAAGGGAATTTCAAGTGGCAGGTTTACTACAAAATGGTATGGGGAGACCCAACCCGTTGAAAGTAATGACACTAAAGCAGGAATGGCCGCCAACCGCCGTGTGGAGTTGGCCATTATTGCCAGCGATGAGTTGAAAGAGGAAGCTTACGAGCAAACCAAAAACTAGTTGCTGACCATAAATATAGAGCCCGGTGCATAGCACCGGGCTTTTTTTTGCTCTTGAAAAATTAATTAACACAAATTTGAAGATTGTTTTAAGCTCAAAATGTAGGAAAATCACTAACTTAAGGGGAGTTTTGTATACTCCTATAAAAACCCAAGAGCCATGAGTGATATTCTAGAGAACAGTACATATCAGATTCAGGAACTATTGGTAAGAATGGAGCGAAACAACAAGCTCATTCAACGTCTTGCTGAAAAATTGAGCTCTTACACTTGTGAACCCCACGACCATTCATGTTTTGAAAGACTATATGAACTCAAAAGA
>JAUICT010000006.1 GCA_030429325.1 Bacteroidia bacterium | reverse complement strand
CGCCTGCGTTGGCATAATTGTTATAGGTGCTTTCCGAAATGTCGTCCCGTTGTCCCAACAACAAGGCTTGGATAACGGCCAGTTCGTCTGCACCGAAAGGATATTCTTTCAGTTTTGCGATGAGGTTTTCCCTGAAACTTGATGCCAATCCAATAAGGGATGAAGTGGGCGCTTCCTGAACAACAATGGATTCATGGTTCGTCCGTATCTGATGAAAGATGCCCTGCTTTCTTAGATATTCCTTATAATTAAACTGATGGGGATTCAAGGGAGGTTGAATGCCCTCAGCCTTTGAGAACACAACAAGCTCATCATCAATTTGGAAGTTCTTTTTGGTAGCATCCACAGGAAGGCTGAGCAATAGTTTGCCCCTTGCCTCCTTTTGTTCCAGACCTTCCACTTCAACCACATAGCTTTGGGTATGGGGATTGGGTTTTAAGACCTCCCTTATCTTAAGCTGCCACAACCGTTCTTTGGTAAAATTGTGATGGGAATAGTGGTTCTCCAAATTGTTGGAGAGCGATAGACCAACCACCAACATACCTAAGGATGCGGTTATAAGCAGGGTGGTCAACTCAAAAAAGGGAACACCATCCCTTGCCTGCCTTTTGTAGGTAAAGTACAGGACGGGGAACAGGATACAAATCGCAATGAACGGGATGCGAGGTGCGATATCCAGATAAAAGCCCAAAACAATTCCCACAATGAGAAACACTGTGAGTTTGATGGACACAAAATTAAACGAGCGCACTATAAAATACGCATGGCCTTTACAAAGGCATAGTTCCAGTATCCCTCCCGTAATGAGGATACCAAAACACCCCTTGAGGTCGTGGCATGAATGAATTTAATGTCATCTCCATCCACATCCACCACAAGGCCCACATGGTTGATGCGCTTTCCGGTTTTACTCGTTTTAAAAAAGAGCAAATCGCCCTTTTGTACATCTTCCACCTGTATTTTTTGGCCCTCAAGGGCCATTTGGTACGAAGTTCTAGGAAATAGGATCTCATTCTCCTTTAGGGAAACATAGACCAATCCAGAACAATCCATACCTTTTTTGGTGGTGCCCCCGTATTTGTAGCGTGTTCCAGAATAGCCCATAGCGGTGGAAATGATGGCCTCGGCCTTGGCATTTTCACGTTCTTCCTTTCTGGTTTTTTTCTCGGGGGATGTGTCTTCTGTTGACCCCTCTACCGTAATGGTTCGGGTCTTGCTGTAGGTTCGTTTTCTCTTGCCTGGGCCGCAACTGATAAAGGCAAAAAGAAACAGTAAGAAAATGGTTTTACGTAGCATCCAAGAAATAGTATTGTTTTCTTGGACGTTAAATCTAAGCATTTTCAATGATTAATCGGGCGGCTAATTGACTGGCGCCTTTTCCACCCAATTTTTTTCGTAGCAATTCATAGTCCTCTATAATTTGTTCCCGCTCTTGTCCTGCCACTATTTTTGAAAGCTCATTTTTGAGGTTTTTGGTGGTCAGGTCGTTTTGAATAAGTTCTTTGACCACCTCTCTTCCCATAATCAAATTGACCAGTGAAATAAAGTCGAGTGTGATGATGCGTTTGGCAATTTGGTAAGAAATCCAATTGCCCTTGTAGCACACCACTTGGGGAATGCCGAAAAGGGCCGTTTCCAAAGTGGCCGTCCCACTGGTCACCAATGCTGCATGGGAATGTTTCAGCAAGGAATAGGTTTTGTTGGATACATAGCCCACCTTGTTTTCCTTTAGGAAAGGAGCGTAAAATTCATCTGGTAGGCTAGGGGCTCCCGCAATCACAAATTGGTATTCGGGAAAATCACCTTTTACGGACAGCATCACGTCCAACATCTTTTGAACCTCCTGTTTTCTGCTTCCGGGAAGTAAGGCAATAATAGGTTTCTGGTTGTCCAATCCATTTTCTTTTCTGAAAGTGGCCTCATCCACCAAAGGGGTGTTCTCTATGGCATCGATAAGGGGGTGGCCCACAAACTGCACGGGGTATCCATGTTTTTTTTCATAGAACTCCTTTTCAAAAGGAAGGATGACGTACATGGCATCAATATCACGCTTGATTTTTTGGATGCGCCCCTCCCGTGAGGCCCAAATTTGAGGGGAAATATAATAGTTGGTTCTAAAGCCATTTTGTTTGGCCCATTGGGCTATCCGAAGGTTGAAGCCGGAAAAATCAATAAAAATGACCACATCCGGATTGAATTTTTTGATGTCTTCCTTGCAAAAAGCGATGTTTTTAAAAATGGTGGGGATGTTCATGATCACCTCAAGAAATCCCATAAAGGCCATATCCTTGTAATGCTTGGCCAATTGCCCTCCGGCCTGCTGCATCAAATCACCGCCCCAACAACGGATATCTGCATCAAGATCTTCATCCTTCAGCGCCTTGATTAGGTTGGAGCCGTGCAGATCGCCGGAAGCCTCACCCGCTATGATATAATACTTCATCGTATAATGCTCAAGTTCAATTAGAACAAAACTTTGTAGGCCAAAATCACCAAGGCGGTCAACAATGTGGCAATCATGACCCCTCTTGCCCTCAAATCCCTTTTGATACGGAGAAACCCGAAGAATGCAATCAGGTTCAAAATGGCACCCAAGGCCAATAAACTGCCAATATGGCCTTGTTCCACTGCGGCATTGAAGGTATCCACAATACCGATATCAGAAAACAAAAGAATGTATAGTAAAGTGCCAAAAGTGTTTGCTATGATGCCCACAACAAAACCGATAATGATTTCCTTTTTAGTGTCCATTCAAGTTCCAGTTGTTTATGTTCGATATGGCATGGTGGGCCGTAAGGTCAAATTGGGTGGGTACCACTGAAATATAACCGTTGGCCAGCGCCCATTCATCCGTATCCTCTCCTTTGTCCAAAAGTTCAAATTCGCCGGTTAACCAGTAATAATCCTTTCCAGAGGGGCTGGTACGCTTGTCAAATTCCTCCTTCCAATTCCCTCTCGCCTGCCTACAAACCTTGATGCCTTTGGGTTCTTCAGAGGTTTTGGGAATGTTCACATTGAGCACGGTCCCCTTTGGGATTCCATTGGCCAAAGCCTCTGCTACAATTTTTTTGATAGGCTTTAGGGATGGCTCAAAATTGGCCTCCCATGAATAATCGCATAGGGAAAACCCAATGGCAGGAATACCTTCGATACCTGCCTCTATGGCAGCACTCATGGTGCCAGAATAGATGACGTTGATGGAAGAGTTGGACCCGTGGTTGATGCCACTCACACAAATATCCGGTTTTCGGTCCAAGATTACCTTAAGGGCCAATTTTACACAATCGGCTGGCGTGCCACTGCAGCTGTACTCACTTGGAGCACCTTCCTTATGGTCTACCACCACTTTCTTGGAAAATAGGGTGCTGTCTACCGTTATGGCATGTCCCATGCCCGATTGTGGACTGTCTGGGGCCACTACAATAACGTCCCCTATTTCTTTCATGGTCCGTATTAAGGCCCTTAGGCCTGGTGCGGTAATTCCATCATCATTGGTGACCAGAATGAGCGGTTTTTCCATTTTGCATAATTAATGGCATAAAAATACGTTTTTCATAAGGATATGACGTCCCAACCGTTTAACAAAAAATTAAGCGGGACACAACGAACTGGCACGGTTTTTTCAGTATCTTAGGGAATTCATACAATTAAAAACGACGGATACCGTAATGCAAATCCAACCTATCAGGTCAGATGGTTTCGGTCCGAAAAAAACATATTATGAAGAAGAACTTCGTTTTGGCACTTTTGGTGATTCTTGTTGCAGTCGCCTCTTGTAGCTTTACCAATAAGTCTTTTGAGAACGATGACAAGGACAAATTACTGTTGGATTTGATTACCTATGTCTTGGAGCGAGGCCATTATGAGCCTAAAGATTTGGATGATACTTTTAGTTCCAATGTTTTTGATGATTTTATCGATATCCTCGATCCCACCAAAAGATATTTTCTGGAAAGTGATGTGCGGGAATTTGAAAAGTACCGGTTTATGATCGATGATGAAATCAGAAATACGGAAATCACTTTTTTCAATGTAGTATATCAGCGTTTGATGGTCCGCATGAACGAGGCAAAGGAAATTTACAAGGAAGTGCTTTCTGAGCCTTTCGACTATACGCTTGATGAGTCTATCGATATTGATTATGAAAAGCAAGAATTTGCAGCGAACAAGAAACAACTTAAGGAGCGTTGGAGAAAACAACTGAAATATAACACCTTGGCCGTTTTTGAAAACAAGGTGGAAAATCGAATTTCTGAAACCGTACAAGGGGATGGCCCACAAGCGTCTGCACAGGCTTTTGTAAAATACAACGAAATTCCAACCTCCGTGAATCGTGAATTGACCGAGGAAGAAGCACGTGAAAACACCAAGAATACCTTGGACGAGTTCTTTGATTTTGTGGATGATTTGGAGAGAAAGGATTGGTTTGTACAGTACATCAATACCATAGTGGATGAGTTTGATCCACATACTTTTTACTTTGCGCCGGAAGAAAAGGAACGTTTTGACATTGGCATGTCCGGCAAGTTTGAAGGTATTGGAGCCCGTTTGCAAAAAAGACCTGAGGGAGCAAAGATTGTTGAAATCATTTCGGGAGGTCCGGTATGGAGAGATCAAACCTTGGAAGTAGGGGATGAAATCCTGAAAGTTGGACAGGACGGTGAAGAGCCCATTGACATTGTGGGAATGCGCCTTGACGATGCCATTAAATTGATCAAAGGCCCCAAGGGGACTGTTGTGGACCTTACCGTTAGAAGGGTGGATGGCACCATTGAAGTAGTTTCCATTACCCGAGATGTTGTGGAATTGGAAGAATCTTATGCGAAATCGGCAACTATAAAGACAGGTGATGACCATAGATTTGGCCTCATCAACTTACCCAAGTTTTATGTTGATTTTGAGGACTATACTGAACGAAATGCCGCGACCGATGTGGCCAAGGAAGTGGAGCGCTTGAAAGAAGCTGGAGCTGAAGGTATTGTTCTTGATTTAAGGGACAATGGCGGCGGATCATTGAAAACCGTGGTTGAAATGGCCGGGTTGTTCATAAAGGATGGGCCTATTGTTCAAGTACGTTCTTCAGGACAGCGGAAAGAGGTACACGAAGATAAGGATGAACGAATTCAATGGGACGGTCCATTGGTAATTTTGGTCAATGAACTATCCGCGTCTGCCTCCGAAATTTTGGCAGCTGCCATGCAGGATTACAAGCGAGCTGTGGTTATTGGAAGCAAGCAGACTTTTGGAAAAGGAACGGTTCAGAATGTAATTCCATTGGACAATATTGTTCGAAGCAATGAGCACGGGGATTTAGGTGCTATAAAATTGACTACCCAAAAATTCTATCGTATCAATGGAGGCTCTACCCAACTGGAAGGAGTTAAGAGCGATATCGTGGTTCCTGATAAATATAGCTATATTGATTTGGGGGAACGCGATCAAGAAAACCCATTGGGTTGGGATAAAATCACGCCTGCTGATTATAAGGTTTGGGATGGATACATCGACTTTGAGACCACTGTGGCCAACAGCAAAAAGCGAATGGAAAACAATGCCCAAATCAAGCTTATCGAAGAAAATGCCAAGTGGTTGAAGGAGCAACAAGATGAAACCGTGATTTCGTTGAATTTTGATAGCTATGTGAGCAGGGAGAATGAAGCCAAAAAGCGTTCGGAACACTTTAAGACACTAAGGGATTATGATTCCAAATTGGCTTTTGAGTCATTGGAGTACGAAACCGAGTTGTTTACCCAAGACTCTGTTCTCCGAGAGAAAAGGGATAGATGGCATAAGAGCTTGGCCAAAGACATATATGTGGAAGAGGCGGTCAATGTTCTCAAAGACCTTCAGATGAATAACATTAAAAACAATGAGCGTAAATTAGCCAGTGTAAAAGGATAACTTTATCAAAGTAAAAAAAGGAGCCGTCCTTGAGGGGACGGTTTTTTTATGCCCTATTCTGAGACGCTGATATTCAAATCCAAATGGTTTTAATAAAGAAATGATTATTCCCAAATTTATAGTGAAGCCCAACATATGAGAAATAAAACAATATTCGCAGTGCTTTTTGCGGCTTGTATAATCGGCTTTTGGGTATTTGAAAATTTTTATACTCCGGCCACATATACAAATCCCGTAGAAGCGACTGATGTTGTTTTGGAAGACTCAAATTTATTACCACGTTCAACCACTGGAGATATTGTTTTTCATCAAAATTTTGTCCTTTCCTATAGTGAGCCCCATGAGCAGGCAGAATGGGTGGCCTACGAACTAAAAAAGGAGCATTTGACCTACGATGACAGAGAACGTCCTTACTTTATAGAAGACCCCAAGGTACAAACCAAATCGGCAGATTGGAGAAATTATAGAGGTTCTGGGTATGATCGTGGACACTTATGTCCTGCCGGAGACAGACGTTTTTCGGAATATGCCTATAACGAGACCTTTTATACCAGTAACATAAGCCCACAGGATAGAGATTTTAATGCCGGGGTCTGGAACCGTTTGGAGCAACAAGTAAGGCAGTGGTGTAAGAAATATGGAGATTTATTTGTGGTCACTGGGGGTGTTTTGGAAAATGATTTGGATGAAATTGGTGAGGAAGATGTAGATGTACCTAGAGCGTTCTATAAGATTGTGCTCAATACCGAAAAGAACTCGATGAGACCTGTTCTCGCTTTTTTGATTCCCAATGTAGAGAGTAACGCTTCTCTAGATACCTTTTTGGTTCCCGTTGAAGTACTGGAAGAAAAAACTGGAATCGATTTTTTTGAAAAACAACCCAAAACATGGCAAGATGCCCATGAGCATATAGTGAGCACTACCGGTTGGGATTTTTAAATACCGTCCTTCAAACGGTTGGAATCCAGTTTCAAAAAGATAAAGAGTAGCATGGTAAAGAAAATAAGTCCTGAACCTCCATAACTAAAAAAGGGCAGTGGAACACCGATTGTTGGCAGCAGGCCAATCACCATACCAATATTGATGAAATAATGGAATACCAAGATGGAGATTACGCCATACCCGTACATTCGGCTAAAATCACTTTTTTGCCGCTCCGCAATATAAATCAACCGTAAAAAGAAAACAGAGAATAGTAATACAACGGTTGCAGTTCCCAAAAATCCCCATTCTTCTCCCACAGAACTAAAAATGTAATCCGTATGCTGTTCAGGGACAAAATCTCCCTTGGTTCGGGTGCCTTCCAAGAAACCTTTCCCAAAAAAGCCTCCTGATTCTATGGCCTTTTCAGATTGATAGGTGTTGTACCCGATGGTCTTTCGTATTTCTTCCAGCTTGTCTTCGTCTTTTTCCAGACCTAGCCAAAGGGCAAAACGATCTCGGTGGCGCTGTTCGAACACATTTTCATATACAAAATTCACCGAAAGTGAAAAAAGGGTGGAAACTATAATGACGCCCAGTACAGGCAACAAAGGAATTTTAACGGATGCTTTTTTAAACGTATAGACCAGCAGGGTAAGAACCACCATTCCTATGGTGACCCAGACCGTTCCAAACATAAGGGTGGTAACAAAAAGAACCACTATGAACAACAATATACCTAGATAATACAAAGGAAACCCCTCACGAAACAACACGAAAAAAAATGCAAAATAGATTAGGGCACTTCCAGGGTCTGGCTGCGGAAGTATTAAAAAAGCAGGAAGCAAGATAATGACCAAAGCATACATTTGGTGCTTCCGGGTTCTAATATCTGTTTGAATGTCACTTAAAAACTTTGCCAGAGCTAGTGCTGTTGCCACTTTGGCCAGCTCGGAAGGTTGCAGGTTGAAAAAGCCAAGATTGTACCATGATGTTGCTCCTGCAATGGTCTTCCCAAACACAAAAAGCCCAAGCAGCAACACAAGGGATACTACATAAAAAATGGAAGAGAACCGCTCAAAAAAGTTCGATTCCACAAAGAGGACCAATATGATACCCAATAGCGAAAGTCCAATAAAATAAAGCTGCTTGCCATAAAGAGTGGTGAAATCAAAAATGGAGGTGCTTTGGTCCGCGAGTGATGTGGAATATATGTTGATCCATCCTATAAATACCAAAAGTGCGTAAAGAATAATGGTAATCCAATCTATTCTTCCAAAGAGTCCCCTACCAGACATATTCATTTATCTTGAAAGGTTCCCCACTGTATGGTTTGGCATATTCGTGCTCCAAGGTTTTTTCCAGCATACGTTTCTCCAGATCTTTCCGGGTAATTTCACCTTTGATATATTTTTCAATCAAGAGGGAGGCAATATGACCTGCATAACGCGCTCCGTAATACCCATTTTCAATATATACAGCTATTGCAATCTGTGGGTTTTCCACTGGGGCAAAGGCCACAAAAACTGAATGGTCCGTAAGTTGCATACGTTGACCATCCACCCGGATAAAATTTTCAACGGTACCTGTCTTTCCAGCAATTTCAACACCAGGAATTTGTATCCATCTCGCAGTTCCGTATTTGTATACGTTGGCCATACCTTCAATTACGGGTTCAAAGTGTTTTCGTTCTATGGTGGTATAATGGGGTTCCGTGAATTTTGGATCTATGGATCCTGAATTTCCAATACTTTTTATGACATGGGGAGTATAAAAATAACCGCGATTGGCAATGGCAGCAGTCATGTTGGCCAATTGCAGGGGAGTGGCAGCAATTTCTCCTTGCCCTATGGAATTGGAGATAATGGTGGATGCGGCCCATCTACCATCACCATACCATTTATCGTAATACGATTTGTCCGGAATACGACCGGGAGCACCTGTTGGTAGATCTGTACCTAAAAAATTGCCCAGACCAAAACTCTTCATATGCTTTTCCCAAGCGTCCATAGCTTCATCAGTGGTACGATATTTATCATATATTTTTCTGAAGACACCAGCAAAATAGGCATTACAGGATTGTTGGATTCCTGAATTCATGTTTCTGACCCCGCCCCCACAATGACAACCTCTCAAGGTGTTTCCAACATAAAAACCATGATAACATCTAACCTTTGTGTCTTCATCTATTACCCCTTCTTGAAGACCAACAAGTGCATTCAAGGTTTTAAAGGGGGAACCGGGAGAAGGCTGTGCCAAAATGGAACGGTCCCACGTAGGTTTGGAAATAGTATCGTAGTGTAGTTTACTGTAGTTTTTGGAGCGCTGTCTTCCTACCAATAACGCCGGGTCATAGGTAGGGCCGGAAATCATGGCCAAAATCTCACCAGACTTGGGTTCTATGGCAACAATGCCCCCATGCTTTCCGTGCATCAACCGTTCTCCATATTCCTGAAGTTTTTTGTCCAAAGTAATATGGATTTCCTTTCCTTGTTCGGGAAGTGTGTCCAGTTTTCCATTTTTATAAGGGCCAATATCACGGTTAAAACGGTCTTTCTGAATGTGTTTTACCCCTTTTCGACCCCTTAAAACCTCTTCATATTGTTTTTCAATCCCTGTATGTCCTTTTAGTTCCCCGGCCACATAGTTGGGATTGTTTTTGAGTTCCCATTCATTTACCTCACTAATGTACCCCAATACATTGGCAGCACTATTGGTGGCATAATAGCGCAAGGAACGTTTTTGAATATAGAACCCGGCATAATGCCTCATTTTTTCCTGTAACTTGGCATAGTCCTCCTTGGAGAGCTGGGGTACCAAAACCGATGGAAGTCTTGGAGAATAGGTCCGGGCCTTCTGCATACGGTCTGTAAAGACGGATTTTTCAATTCCCAAAAGGCCACAGAATTCCAGAGTGTCCAAAGGCTTTACTTCCCGAGGAATCACCATGACATCATAAGCAGGCTGATTGCCCACCATGAGTTCCCCATTTCGATCATAGATATATCCCCGTTCAGGATAGTCATAGATTTTTTTGATGGCGGGATCATCCAATATTTGATCGGGAGAAAAACGAAAAAGCTGCAAATAGGAAAGCCTACCAATAAAGGTAAACCCTATTAACACAATCACGGATGATAGTAGCAGTTTTTTCATGGACAATTTGATTTAAAGCTTTGACCCTTCAATAGTTCAACGTAGCATTGCCTTTTTTATTCAGTTTTTGGACTAAAAAGAGAACTGAATAGTGTGCATAATACTAAAGTTACGATACCTGTGCCAAAAACTTTCTTCAAAATTAAAAGGATGTGGGTAAAACTTAAAATTTCCAACGAAAAGAAAACAACTTGATGAATCAATATCAGCAAGGCCAAAAAAGCAACACGTTGAATTTTTGTGGTGTTTTTAAAGCTAAAATTCTGAAACTCATAATTGACCCCAAAACAGAATCGCATCACCACAGGTCTTGCATAGGCCACGGTCAAAGATGCAATGGAATGTAATGCCATGGTGTCCGAAAAGATATCAATAATGAATCCCAACAAAAAGGAAATCAGCATGAAGAAGGTGCGGTTCGATTTAATGGGATACCAGTAAAAGAAAATTACATACACAAATGGATTGATGCTTCCCATAAAGCTGAGGTTGTTGAAAATCAGCACTTGGGCCAGAACCAACAATACAAACCTAAAACCATTTAGCAATACAGAATTATTCATTTGTGGTACGTGCTTCCAGTGTTTTAATTTCTTCTCTGTTCTTGTTTTCTATGAGATACACATTCTTTATATTGGCCATATCGTTAAAAAGCTCAACATCTATATTGTAAAAGCTTCCGGCCGTGTTAAGGTCATATTTTTTAATGGTACCTATAGGGATGTTCTCTGGAAAAATACTGGACATACCGCCGGTGACAATGGTATCGCCCACAACCAACGGAACCAATCTGGGGATGTCTATCAACTGGGCCATGGTATAATCTTCAGCCGTCCATACCAGTGAGCCAAAATATTCTGAGTGTTTGATCTTGGCGTTGATGTTGGACTTGGTGTTTAGAACGCTCTGCACGGTGGCAAAATTTGAGGATACATTTTCAACAATGCCCAATATGCCTTTTGTGGTGATGACGCCCATATCCTGTTTAACACCTTGATTTCTTCCCTTGTTGATGGTAATGTAATTTCTTGGGGAAGTATAACTATTCTTGATGAGTTTTGCGCTCAGGACTTCGTAGGCAACAAAAGAGGAATCCAGTGGTTGTATTATACTGTCAACTTTCATGTTGAACAGTAATTTGCGCAAACGCTCATTTTCCTTCACAAGCCTATTGTTTTCTTGCCTTAGACCAAAGTAAGATGAAACATCTGCGGCTGAGCCATACACATTGCCCGTCAACCATTTGGAAGAATTAAAAAACTTGGATTGGTGATAGGAATGCGAACGAACCGTAATGATCAACGAAATAAGCGCAAGAAAGCCATAGAGAAAAGCATTTCTGTAGCGTAAAACAAAATTAATGATCCGTTGCATGCAATCGTATCGTTATAAAAGTTCGAACGCCAAAAGCAAGCGGAGTTCGCAAATTATTTGATCAAGATGCTCTTGTAGCGCTCTAAATTTTTAAGGGCTATTCCAGTTCCACGAACAACGGCTCGCAAGGGGTCTTCGGCAATATATACCGGCAAATCCGTTTTTTGTGAAAGTCTTCTGTCCAATCCTCGGAGCATGGAGCCACCACCGGCCAAATAAATACCGGTGTTGTAAATATCGGCTGCAAGCTCGGGAGGGGTTTGCGACAGTGTTTCCATTACAGCATCTTCAACCCGTAAAATACTCTTATCCAGTGCTTTGGCAATTTCTCGATAGGAAACCTGTACTTGTTTGGGTTTTCCGGTCAATAGGTCCCGTCCTTGAATGGACTTGTCCTCTGGAGGGGATTTTAAATCTTCAGTGGCACTACCAATTTCAATCTTTATGGCCTCTGCAGTGGTTTCGCCTACATAGAGATTGTGTTGTGTGCGCATGTAATAAATAATGTCGTTGGTGAACACATCGCCCGCAATTTTCACCGACTTATCACAGACAATACCCCCCAAGGCAATTACCGCAATCTCGGTGGTACCCCCACCAATATCCACGATCATGTTTCCTTTGGGCTGCATAATGTCCAATCCAATACCAATGGCCGCAGCCATGGGCTCATGGATAAGGTATACTTCCTTGCCATTTACCCTTTCCGCAGATTCCCGAACCGCTCGCATCTCCACTTCGGTGATGCCGGAAGGGATGCAAATAACCATTCGCAATGCAGGCGGGAACCATTTTTTCTTTAAGGCCGGAATGTTCTTGATGAACATATTGATCATCTTTTCCGAAGCATCAAAGTCTGCGATGACCCCGTCCTTCAAAGGCCGTATGGTCTTTATGTTTTCATGGGTTTTCCCCTGCATCATGTTGGCTTCGCGCCCCACCGCGATGATTTTTCCGGACACGCGATCCCTTGCCACAATGGAAGGGCTGTCCACAACCACTTTATCCAAGTGGATGATCAGGGTATTTGCAGTACCAAGGTCAATGGCAATTTCCTCGGTCATGAAATCAAAAAATCCCATAAAAAGCGTTTATTTTCGGATTAACGGTAAAAAATTACCGGCTAATGTACTAAAATTAATGTTTAAAATGCCGTGTGCCCGTCATTACCATGGCCATTCCATTTTCATTGCAATAATCAATGCTCAATTGGTCTTTGATTGAACCTCCGGGTTGGATGACACTTTTTATACCTGCCTTGTCCGCAATTTCAACACAATCCGGGAAAGGAAAAAAGGCATCACTGGCCATTACGGCACCCTCTAAATCAAAATTAAATGACCCAGCTTTATGGATGGCTTGGTTCAAGGCGTCCACACGTGAAGTCTGGCCTGTTCCACTGGCACACAGTTGTTTGTTCTTAGCCAAAACAATGGTATTGCTCTTGGTATGCTTGCATAATTTGGAAGCGAAAATCAAATCTTCGATTTCTTCAGAAGTTGGTTTTTTATCCGTAACAGGATTCAAGTCTTCCTTGGAATCAGTTTTGGAATCTTTGTCCTGTACCAAGAATCCGTTCAAGCAAGTGCGGACCATAGTATCTGGCAGGCTCACTTGGTTTTGGACGAGGATGATACGGTTCTTTTTTCCTTTGAGAGTTTCCAAGGCTTCATCGGAATAGCTTGGTGCAATAATCACCTCGCAGAACAGATTATGGATTTCCGCCGCGGTTTCAGCATCAATTTCAACATTAGAGATCAAAATTCCGCCAAAAGCAGAGACCGGGTCACCGGCCAAGGCATCCACGTACGCTTGTTTAATGGTGCTTCGAGTAGCAAGGCCACAGGCATTGTTATGTTTTAAAATGGCAAAAGTGGGATCGTCGTTCATAAATTCTCCCATCAAGTTTACTGCGGCATCCACATCCAAAAGATTGTTATAGGAAAGCTCTTTGCCGTGAAGTTTGTTGAACATCGCATCAAAATCTCCAAAGAAGAATCCTTTTTGATGAGGGTTTTCCCCATATCGTAACACCTGTCCTTTGGTTTCACTGATTTTGAGTACGGTTTCTCCCTTTTCCGCATTGAAATAGTTGAAAATGGCCGTATCATAATGCGAGGAAACGTTGAACGCTTTAGCAGCAAAACGCTTGCGGTCTTCCAAAGTGGTAGTGCCATTTCCTTCGGAAATGACGTTTAGGAAGTCTTCATAATCCTCCATGGAAGAAACACAAAGTACATCTTTGAAGTTTTTGGCAGCGGCCCTGATCAAGGAGATGCCCCCAATGTCTATTTTTTCAATAATATCTTGTTCCGAAGCGCCACTGGCCACGGTTTTTTCAAAAGGGTAGAGGTCCACGATGACAATGTCCAATTGGGGAATGTCAAATTCCTGCATTTGGGCCACATCGCTTTCGTTGTCCTGTCTATTCAAAATGCCGCCGAACACTTTAGGGTGCAATGTCTTCACCCGTCCACCTAGAATGGAAGGATAGCTGGTAACATCTTCCACGGGTACCACATCAATACCCAGATTGCGGATAAATGTTTCGGTTCCTCCTGTGGAATAGAGGGTTACGCCGAGTTCGTCCAATTTTTTAACAATGGGCTCCAAACCATCTTTGTGGAATACGGAAATCAGTGCAGCAGAGGCTTTTTTGGCAGTCTTCATGGGTGTCTTAAAAATCAATTTCTTAAGCCCACAAAAGTACTTGTTTTGTTGCTAAAAAGCAGAATGGGTTATCAACAAAATGGAGGAGTTTTACAGAATTTCAGCCACTTTTTTGTTGATGAATTCCAAAAACCGCTCATCCTCCTCGGAAAAGGGGTCCGGGGTGTTGGAATCGATATCGATTTGCCCCACATTTTCACCATTCACAAACAAGGGAACCACAATTTCAGCTTTTACGGTTATGCTACAGGCAATGTAGTTGTCCTGTGCGGCCACATCGGGAACCACAAAATTTTCATTACTCACCGCCACTTGCCCACAAATGCCCTTGCCAAATGGAATGATTGTATGGTCTGTGGGTGCACCGGCATACGGACCCAATTTTAGTTCCTCCTTGTTCCCATTTCTGAAGTAAAATCCAACCCAATCGTAATAGGGTACTTCACTGCGTAATAGTTCGCAGATTTCACCCAAGCGGGTGTCCACAGTTTTCGAATCATCGGCAATGATGGAAAGTACTTTAGGTTGAAGGGCTGTCAACATATAATCTAATTTTTGCAAAGGTATGGAATAGGGAATTTGTTCGATATAAAGCAATAAACTTACGCCCCCGTATTTTTAAACTTCTGTTAAACAAAACAATAAATTGCCAAATTTTGTAGTTTTGTAAGGAAATGAAGCAGGTTTTTCATCAAATCATGTCGTCTGTAATGGCCCTTTTGGTCTTGGCCTCAACGGTTTCTTGGACCGTGGACAAGCATATTTGTATGGGGAAAGTACAGGATATTTCCTTTTTTGCGCATGCTGATGATTGCGGTATGGACATGGAAATGGAAAAATCTTGCTGTGATGAAGAATCGTTTACGGTTCAAGGTCAGGATGACCTAAAAATCTCTTTTGATGATTTCAATATTGGACAACAGCTGTTTTTGGTAAGTTTTGTCCATTCCTATTTTTACCTTTTCGAAGACAATGTCGACGAAGTCAATGCTTTTAGGGACTACGCTCCACCGCCACTGATACAGGACGTTCAAGTACTGCATCAGACTTTCCTCATTTGATTTAACATTGGTTGATTGTACCCGACCCCTTGTGGTTGGGCGTGCCCATTTATGCACTTTTTTCATGATCCAATTGTTTAAATCAAACCTTTATGCTGAACAAAAGCATCAAATTTTTAATAGAGAACAAATTAGTCGCCGTTTTATTCCTAGTTCTATTTATAGGCTGGGGCACGGTAAACATTCCATTTGACTGGGATACAGGCTTTTTGCCCAAAAACCCTGTGGCGGTGGATGCTATCCCCGACATTGGGGAAAACCAACAGATTGTATTTACCCAGTGGCCCGGACGGTCACCCCAAGATATGGAAGATCAGGTCACCTATCCGTTGACCACTTCGTTGTTGGGTATCCCGGGAGTCAAGACCATAAGGAGTTCTTCCATGTTCGGACTGTCCAGTATCTACATCATTTTTGAGGAAGATGTGGAATTCTATTGGAGCCGAAGCCGTATTCTTGAAAAACTGAATTCCTTGCCCAGTAATCTTTTGCCCAGTGGGGTAAATCCGGCATTGGGCCCAGATGCCACTGCTTTGGGACAGATTTTCTGGTACACGCTGGAAGGACGCGACGAAGAAGGCAATGTTACCGGGGGATGGGATTTGCAGGAATTGCGAAGCGTTCAGGATTACTATGTAAAGTATGCCCTGTCCTCGGCCAGTGGGGTTTCAGAAGTCGCTTCCATTGGTGGGTTTGTGCAGGAATACCAGATTGATGTGAATCCTGAACTGCTCAAACAGTACAAGATTGGCCTAGATCAAGTGGTAAAAGCCATAAAACAGAGCAATCGGGATATTGGTGCTCAGACCTTGGAAATCAACAAGGCAGAATATTTGGTCCGTGGCCTAGGATACATCAAATCCTTGGAAGATATTAAAAATGCTGTGGTCACTTCAACAGAGTATACTTCCATAAGAGTACAGGATGTGGCCCATGTTTCCTTGGGACCAGCGGTTCGAAGGGGTATTTTGGACAAGGAAGGTGCCGAGGTGGTCGGTGGTGCTGTTGTGGCACGATATGGGGCCAACCCCTTGGAAGTGATCAATAATGTAAAGGAAAAAATAAAGGAGCTCAGTGCCGGATTGCCTTCCAAAGAATTAAAGGACGGTACTACATCGCAATTGACCATCGTTCCATTTTATGACCGGACGGAACTCATCCAAGAAACCTTGGGGACTTTAAATGAAGCATTGACCTTGGAAATTCTGATCACCATTTTGGTGATTGTGGTAATGGTCTTCAACCTGAGGGCTTCGTTATTGATATCAGGTTTGCTCCCGGTAGCGGTGCTCATGGTGTTTATTTCCATGAAACTGTTCGGGGTGGATGCCAATATTGTGGCCCTTTCCGGAATTGCCATTGCTATTGGTACTATGGTCGATGTTGGGGTTATCCTTTCCGAAAACATTATCCGGCACCGGGATGAGAATACCCAAAACCTGCCTATAAACACCGTGGTCTACAATGCCACATCGGAAGTTTCTGGAGCCATATTGACCGCCGTGCTGACCACGATAATAAGTTTTATCCCGGTATTTACCATGGTAGGGGCCGAGGGGAAATTGTTCCGTCCATTGGCATTTACCAAGACCATGGCGTTAGCGGCTTCGGTAATTGTGGCCCTGTTTCTGATTCCGCCTTTTGCGGCCATCATTTTCAAAAGAAAACCACAAGGGCCTCTCCTAAAATACATTTGGAATGGAGTGCTCATAGCCTTAGGACTGACAGCCATTGTTTTTGGGCAATGGCTTGGCCTGGCCTTGATGGCTTTTGGGGTTTTGGGCATTTTAAGATTGAAAGAGTGGGTATCTGAAAAGGATGTTACGTGGCTCAATGTTGCCATTTGTATCACTACCATACTATTTTTATTGGCGACCTATTGGCGACCCCTTGGCTTTGACAGAAGCATAGCGATCAACCTAATTTTTGTGGGGTTGATTTGTGGGGTACTGTTGGGCGTGTTCTATCTATTCCGAAAATACTATCACCGCATATTGTTGTGGGCATTGGAGAACAAACTACTGTTTCTTTCAATTCCAACTGTGATTGTGGTCTTTGGGTTTTTGATCATGCGCAATACAGGCCAAGAATTTATGCCCTCCCTTAACGAAGGCTCTTTTCTGTTGATGCCCACCTCGCTCCCCCATGCCGGAGTAGAGGAAAACAAAAGGGTATTGCAGCAGTTGGATATGGCTGTGGCCACCATCCCGGAAATTGAAACTGTGGTGGGAAAATCAGGAAGGACCGAATCGGCTTTGGACCCAGCCCCCCTCTCCATGTATGAAAATGTCATCCAATACCGTTCCGAATATGAAAAAAACCAGACAGGTGCTCCACAGCGTTTTAAGGTAAATGAAGATGGATATTTTGTATTGAAGAACGGAAAGGTGGCCGCTAACCCCAATGTTGAAGTTCAGAATGAGACCAACTACGCAAGCTCACATGTGAGCGAACCGTTGCGGATTGACAGGAAGCTGCTGACCCCTGACTCCGATGGGGAATATTTTAGGAACTGGCGTCCAGAGATCAAAAATCCCGACGACATCTGGGATGAAATTGTTAAGGTAACCCGATTGCCAGGAATTACTTCTGCCCCCAAATTGCAACCTATTGAAACCCGTTTGGTAATGCTTCAAACTGGGATGCGCGCTCCCATGGGAATCAAGGTCAAGGGACAGGATTTGAAAGAAATTGAAGCGTTTGGGTTGCAGTTGGAGTCCATCCTCAAAGAAGCTGATGGGGTAAAGGACGAGGCTGTTTTTGCCGATCGTATCGTGGGTAAACCTTATTTGTTGATTGACATTGATCGTGAAAAATTGGTGCGATATGGCGTGGTCATTGAAGATGTACAACAAATCCTTGAGGTGGCCATTGGCGGTATGACCTTGACCCAGACCGTTGAAGGAAGGGAACGTTATGGGGTTCGGGTGCGATACCCCAGAGAGCTTAGGGGAAACCCAACGGATATCGGCAATATTTATGTGCCCGTGGAAAAAGGTAATCCCGTTCCGTTGAGCGAATTGGTCACCATAAAATACGAACAAGGTCCACAAGTCATTAAAAGTGAGGATACCTTTTTGGTGGGATATGTTCTTTTTGATAAGCTGGATGGTTTTGCCGAAGTGGATGTGGTGGAAAATGCCCAAGCCAAGATTTTGGAGAAAATTGATAGCGGGGCGTTGGTGGTACCCAAAGGAATGAGTTATCAGTTTACAGGGACCTATGAAAACCAACTTCGGGCAGAAAAAACATTGTCCGTTGTGGTACCGCTGGCCCTATTGATCATTTTCCTCATCCTATATTTCCAATTTAGGTCCGTAGCCACTTCCTTGATGGTGTTCACGGGGATTGCAGTGGCCTTTGCCGGTGGGTTTTTAATGATATGGCTGTATGGCCAGGATTGGTTCTTGAACTTCAGCTTTTTTGGTGAAAATCTACGGGACCTCTTCCAAATGCACCCCATCAACCTGAGTGTTGCGGTTTGGGTAGGATTCATTGCCCTTTTTGGAATTGCCACGGATGACGGGGTGGTCATGGCCACCTATTTGACACAGACCTTTCGAAAAAACACCCCTACCTCATTGGAAGCTATCAGGGAATCGGTTTTGGAAGCGGGGGAGAAGCGTATTAGACCGTGTTTAATGACCACGGCGACCACCATTTTGGCCCTTTTGCCCGTGTTGACGAGTACCGGACGGGGAAGCGATATCATGATTCCCATGGCCATTCCCAGTTTTGGAGGAATGCTGATCGCCTTGATCACCCTGTTTGTGGTGCCTGTATTGTTCAGTTGGAAAAGCGAGTGGCAACTTAAAATGCAAAATCGATGAAAAAGAATCTCATTTTTATGGCATTTACCCTGTTGACAGTTGGA
>JAUICT010000374.1 GCA_030429325.1 Bacteroidia bacterium | reverse complement strand
GGTTGCAAAATGCCAATACCGGACTCTTTGTGGTATTTAATGTGGTAAAGGATGATGATTTGATTGATGCCGTGGACAATCAGACCCTAACCATTAAATATACCCACCGTTTTGATCTGTTGAATTAATTGGCAATCTTTCCTTTACGAAACAAGATATAGACGACTCCTATCAAGGCCAAGATGGCAGAAGCATAAAACGTATGCGGAATACGGGAAATACTTTCTTGATAATACCATCCAGAAAATAGCGCGCCCAAACCAATACCGGCTTCCATGGCAATATACATGGTGGCCATGGCCTTTCCCTTTTGTCCCGGTAAACTCAAGTCTATAGTCCACGCATAAATGGCCGGAGTGGCCACGCCCATGGCCAAGCCATAAATGCCAGCCCCAACCATTAAACCAGTGGGTGTATTGATGTAACCCATCCAAAATTGGGCAAAAATCAACAATATGACACCAACCATGATCACCTTGGTCCTACCATGACGATCGGATAGCTTGCCTGCTACTACCCGCACCAAAAGGGAGGAAATTGTAAATACAATGAAGAACATGCCCTTGTTGGTAAAACCAACTGCTTCGGTCCAATCAGGAATCAATGTCAGCACTACCCCAAAACCTATATAGGCCAAAAAATTTACAATAGCTGCTGGCATCGCTTCAGGGGCAATGATATCCTTACGGGAAATTTTTAAAAGACTCCAGTTAAATTCTTTCCGTTGTGGTAGGGTCTCCTTAAGGTTGAAAATCAGCAACAGGGCCAACAGGGCCATAGCTGATGAACTGTAAAACAAAACGTCATAGGAGAAATGAAGCTTTATGAAGCTTCCCAATGCAGGGCCAATTGCCATACCCGTACTAAAAGCAATCCCATGAATGCCCATGGCCTCACCAAGCCGTTTATGCGGTACTACATCCGACACAAAAGTTGAGGCGGCCGTTGGAGTGAATCCCGTGGAAAATCCGTGCGCCAACCGGAGCAGTAAAAAACCCGATACCGATGTAAGTATGGGATAGAAAAAACCGCAAATCAAACAGACAAAGGCACCAAAAAGCATAACTGGTTTTCTTCCTATCGTATCGGTGAGTATTCCGCTAAAAGGGCGTGAAACACCTGCCGTAAATGTAAATAGGGCAATGATTAGTCCAATGTACTCCGCTCCTCCCAAACTGGACAAATAAGCAGGTAATTCTGGAATGAGCATATTAAAACTGGCCGAAAAAAGTAGGGATCCCATACAGACCATCACAAACTTTGGGGTAAACATCCTTTCCCCTTCCAATTTTGTTCCCTGCTGTATGCCGATCTTCATGCTATTGCGTAACTTTATCACAAAGAAATCACAACGCTTCTGCTTAAAAAAGGACATTTGTCCCAACAATAAAAATGATTCGCACCAACCCAGAATTAATGGCCTATGCGGAAAAGCTTTTTTCCAAAGGAGATTGGGACCTGCATGAAGAATCTTTTGGTTCCAAGGAGCGAATCATGGAACAAGATCATAGATATGGGAAGGTATATCTAATTCGGGAAGGTATTGCGAAATGCTTTATTTCTGACGAGAACGGCAAAGAATTCATCCAAGAGTTTTTGGGCGAAGGCATGGAATTTGGCGAATTGGAGGTTTTTAGCAATAAATTGACCATATGCGCTGTGGAGTCCATTACCCCTTTAAAAGCTTTTTCGTTTACCCATGGTTGTTTCAGTCAACTTTTGGAAAATGATACCCGCTTTAACCGACTCGTCATGAAAGCTTTGGCCGATAAGATTCGTTACAAAGCCCCTAGACATTCTTATCAACATGCCTATCCCATTGAAGATAATATTATACGCTTAAAAAAACTTTTCCCTGAATTTACGGAGGTGATTTCCAAAAAGGACATTGCCAACTATATCGGAATTACAACCAGAAGCCTCAACCGAGCCCTTAAGGAGTTAAAGGAAAAAGTGGACCGTTAGACCTATCTTTTAAAGCGCTCAAAGATGGCCAATGTTTTTTTGGTGTTGATGAAGTATACTCCTGTCAACAAAATGGCTGCGGCCAAAATGGATTGCAGTGTTATTTGTTCATCCAAAAAATACCATCCCAGTAGCAGTGCAACAATAGGGTTCACATAGGTTGATGTTGCCACTTTTTCGGGGGAAACTGCTTTTAACAAATAGTTGAACGAAGTGAATGCGACAATGCTCCCGAATACAATCAACAACACCATGGACAATTGTACCTTTCCGCTCCACTGCAAGGGCGAGGTCCATGGTTCTCCAAAGCCAAAACTCATCAAAGCTAGGATAATTCCCCCGGTAAACATCTGATATCCCGTGTTCACAAAGTAGTTGTTGGGCAAATCTGCCTTGGAGACAAACAGACTGCAATAAGCCCAACTGAGCATGCAGAAAAATATCATGATCATCCCCACAATAGAACTTTCTTGTGCAATAATCTGCTTTTGACTCACCAATAAATAGATGCCGATAATGCCGAGGAACACCCCAACCAATGACATGGGTTGTATTTTTTTGCCTTGTAAAAAATACATAAGCAAGAGAATGATCAAGGGTTGTGCAGATATTTCCAAAGCGGCAAAACCACTGTCCACATATCGTAGGGCCCATACCACTACCCCATTGCCAAAACTCAGGAAAAGAACCCCGGCAATAATGGTGTTCCATAGTTGTCTTTTGGTGATCTTCAACGAAATTCCCATGGATTTGGCCAAAGCAAATATCAGAAGGCCCGCAGTGGTAAATCGGCATGAAGCCAACATAAAGGGTGGCAATTCCATGACCGCAATCTTGTTGAGAAGGTATGTGGATCCCCAAATCACGTAAATGGCAAAAAAGGCAAGGATAACGAGGACGGAGTTTGAGGATTTTCCCATTACAAGATTGGTTTATCGCCCTACAATATTACGGATGTTTGCAGGAGTATGAAAAATTTCCCTATTAGTTTGTGAAGAAAGTGTAATTGGGTGTTAGGCCAGTCTAAAATCAACTGTACTTGTCGGTATCCAATAGATATGAGGCCATATCCTTTTCCAATTGTTTAAAGTGCCCGAAATGATGCTCAATTTCTTTATCCAAATCCTCTGGAATCTGTTTGGTTTTTTGCTTGAGCCTATCCATAATATGTTTTTGGTCGGTTGTATACCGTCTAAAGCTTCTTTTGAGTTCATATAGTCTTTCAAAACATGAATGGTCGTGGGGTTCACAAGTGTAAGAGCTCAATTTTTCAGCAAGACGTTGAATGAGCTTGTTGTTTCGCTCCATTCTTACCAATAGTTCCTGGATCTGATATGTAC
>JAUICT010000373.1 GCA_030429325.1 Bacteroidia bacterium | reverse complement strand
CGTTGTTGATGCGAAGAATAATGTCATCAATGCTGCACCTAAGCATTTTCAACTTCGTTACGTAAACGGGACCTACGGTCAAAAGCGGTCAGCTTGTCCATGACCTTACTTTCGATAAAATCTATGACCTTGGTCTGCACCTTGGTTTTGTAGGCTTTATTGATATAGGTAATCCCTCCGGGTGACATGACATTCACTTCCACCAATTTACCGCCAATCACATCAATGCCCACAAAGTAGAGTCCATCGTTCACCAATTTGGGACCAATTTGCTTACACAAAGCCTTTTCTTGCTTGGTCAGTGTGTGCTTGGCCACAGAGCCCCCAGCCGATACATTGGAACGATGGTCATCTGAACCGGGAATCCTTCGCATGGCCCCAATGGGCTCTCCATTGAGCAATAAAATACGGATATCCCCTTGGTCTGCACCTTCAATGTATTCTTGAAGTATGACGTAATTAGAAGTTCCATCTGAGTTGGTTACATAAAAATCCAACAATGAATTGATATTGGACATGGCCGATTTCTCAATAAGGATTACCCCTGAGCCACCATAGCCGTTCAAGGGCTTTAAAATCATCTTGTCCGCACTTGAGGCTTTGATCTGTTGGATTAAATATTTCTTGTTTTTGGATACATGGGTCGCTGGGATGATGTTACTATGACTATCCCCAAAAGCAGCGGTGTACAGCTTATTGTTGGCTTCACGTAGCCCTTGCAGTGAATTGACAATGAACACATCATCCTTCACGGAATCCAAAAAATTGAGCATTAAGGGGTCCAAGGGTGGATTGGCACGCATAAAGATAACATCAAATCCTGCCAAGGGGAGCATTTCTTCACGGATACTGGCCTGTTTATAGAAGGTCTTAGGACTGCTGGAAATCTTTTCTTGCCTGTTGATTACAGTACAAAAAGCGCTGGTAACACTGTTTCTAATGGTCAGGTTGGCCGGTGAGCACAAGGCCACACCGTGCTTTCTTCTTACACACTCATGGATCAAGGCCAAACTGGTATCATTCTCCGGATTGATTTGATCCCATGGGTACATTAAAAAACAGATGTTCATAGTAGTTTACATTTATTATTTCACTTCATCATAATGGTCGTCCCACTCTTCTACATGGGGCTCACCCAGTTTATCAACAGACTTGGCCACCACCATGGAAACCGTGGCATCTCCGGTTACGTTCACAACGGTTCGGCACATATCCAAAGGTCTATCCACAGCAAATATCAAGGCCAAGCCTATAGCCAATTTATCTGCTGGAAAGCCGATGGATTCCAAGACAATAACCAACATCACCATTCCTGCACCAGGCACAGCGGCAGAACCAATAGAAGCCAACAAAGCCGTTAAAATAATGGTCAATTGTCCCCCAAAAGTAAGGTCAAACCCAAGGGCCTGCGAGATAAAAACCGCAGCCACTCCTTGGTAAAGACTTGTCCCATCCATATTTATAGTGGCGCCAACCGGCAGCACAAAGCTAGATACTTCCTTGTCCACACCAATATGCTCTTCCACACGCTCCATGGTCACGGGCAAAGTGGCAGCACTCGAACTGGTAGAAAAGGCTAATAACTGGGCAGGGCTAATCTCTTTTAAAAACCAAAAGGGATTCTTTTTGGTAATGGTGGCAACCACAATACAATAGAAGACAATCATCAATATGAGCCCCAAGAACACCACACCTGCATACTTGAGCAAGGCCAACAACAAATCCGGATCGCTCGAAGAGACCACAACTCCTGCCAGCAATGCAAAAACCGCATAAGGAGCAGTTAGCATGATCAAATCCACCATTTTTAGAACCACATAATTCAATGAATCGAAGAAATCCTTTAAGGGTTTAGCTTTTTTCTCCCCTATCAACAACATGGAGATTCCCAAAAGGATGGTAAAGAAAATAACCTGTAGCATCAAGCTATTGTCGCTCATGGCAGCCATGGCATTATCAGGAACCATATCAACCAAAAACTGTAAAGGCCCGCTCTCCTTCTGCCGGGAAGCCTCTTCCAATTTTGAGGTGACCTCTGCATCCCCTGCGTAAGTATCCGTAAGTCTGTTAACCGTCTCCTGCGAAATCCCATTGCCCGGTTTCATGACATTTACCAGCAACAATCCAATGCTAATGGCCACAACCGTGGTAACCATGTAAATACCAATGGTACGCAAGCCAATGTTCCTGAATTTTGATATATCCTTTAAATCCGATATTCCCTTAACCAAAGATGCTATAATAAGTGGAATGGCAATCAGCTTTAATAGCTTTACAAAAATGGTTCCCAAAGGCTGGATCCAATCCGATACAAAACCTTTTCCCCAATCTACTTGGGTCATTGCAAATCCAAACAATATCCCCAAAAGCATTCCGATAAGGATTTGCCAGTGCAGTTCAAGTTTACGCATATTTACTTTTTAGGAAAGTAATATACTATTTTTGATGGGAAACGCCGTAAAGCTGGTCAGATTTTGTTGGAACGAGCCAAAAGCATATAATCTGCCAGGACCAGAGCAGCCATAGCTTCAACAATGGGAACAGCTCTCGGCACAACACAAGGGTCATGCCTACCTTTACCCTGAGTAGTGACTTTTTCCCCTTCTTTATTGATGGTCTCATAAGCCTGAAGCACTGTGGCAACAGGCTTAAAGGCTACACTGAAATAGATATCCATCCCATTGCTGATACCACCTTGGATACCACCACTACGATTGGTTTTTGTAGTGCCGTCCGAATTATAAGCGTCGTTGTGCTCGCTGCCCTTCATCTTCACACCATCAAACCCACTACCATATTCAAAACCTTTCACTGCATTGATGGACAACATAGCTTCGCCCAATTTGGCATGGAGCTTATCAAAAACAGGCTCACCTAGACCAATGGGTACATTTTGGATGACGCAGGTAACCACTCCACCAATGGTATCGCCTTCTTTTTTAATGGATTTGATGTATTCCTCCATCCGGCTTGCCATTTCCATGTCCGCACAGCGCACTGGATTGGATTCGATTACGGAAAAATCGAGCTGATCATAGCTCTTCTCCAACTTGAGCTCCCCAACTTGGGAAACATAAGCCGTAATCTTGATGTCCTTCAACAATTGCTTTGCAATAGCTCCTGCCACTACCCTACTTGCTGTTTCCCGGGCCGAACTCCGACCCCCTCCACGGTAATCACGAAAGCCGTATTTCTGATCATAGACATAATCGGCGTGCGAAGGTCTGTATGAATCTTTGATATGGGAGTAATCCTTGGATTTTTGATTGGTATTCCGAATAGCAAAACCAATAGGTGTTCCTGTGGTCTTTCCT
>JAUICT010000372.1 GCA_030429325.1 Bacteroidia bacterium | reverse complement strand
AAAAAAGTAAAAATTATTGGAGTCCCCGAACATTTCAACCTGCCATGGCACTTGGCCATGGAAGATGGTGCATTTGAGGATCGCGGCATACAACTAATCTGGACCGATGTGCCAGAAGGAACCGGGAAAATGTCCCAAATGTTACACGATGGCGAAACGGATTTAGCCATTATTCTTACCGAAGGTATCATCAAAAGTATTTCTCAGGGGAATCCGAGTAAGATTGTCATGGAATATATCTCCTCCCCCCTACTTTGGGGCATTCATGTGGACAAGGATAGTCCAAGACAGTCTGTCCGAGAATTGAAAGACGACAAGGTAGCCATCAGTCGATTAGGCAGCGGGAGCCATTTGATGGCCTACATCAATGCGGAAAACCAAGGCTGGAATCCCGCTCAACTCCAATTTGAAACCATCAATAACCTTGATGGTGCCGTGGAAAGTATTAGCAATGGTTCTGGGGCCTATTTTATGTGGGAGCATTTTACTACCAAGCCTTTGGTGGATGAAGGCATCTTTAAATGGTTAGGTGATTGCCCTACCCCATGGCCATGCTTTGTTTTGGCGGCCACAGATACGTTTTTAAAGAAAAATATGGGATTATTGAATCATATTTTAGAAGTAATCAATACCTACACCTCTGAATTTAAGCAAATTCCCAGCATAGACAGAACACTTTCCAACAGATACGAGCAAAAATTGGAAGATGTTCGAACATGGCTCTCCAAGACTACATGGGGACAGGATCAACTTTCTGACCACACTGTAAATGAAGTCCAGTCGAGATTATTTGACCTTAATTTAATTGATGAAATAAAACCTGTTGAGAATTTTCTTTGGAGATAGTCCAACAATCTAATGATCCCTGATTGACACGAATTACTCGAATTTTCTCGAATGAAACGTGTTTTTACATATTTAAACAATCAGATTCACCAATCTATCGGTTGCCTACCCAGTTTGGAAAGTAGGTCATTGGTCGTACTGAAATGTTGGTTCCCAAACCACAATCCCCTATTGGCACTCAACGGCGAAGGATGTCCAGAAGTCAAAATATGGTGTTTGCCTTTATCAATCAAGGTCGCTTTCTTTTTGGCAAATCCGCCCCAAAGCAAAAACACCACCCCGTCCAATTGTTCCGAAACCGTACGGATGACAGCATCCGTGAACTGCTCCCAACCTTTATTCTGATGGCTTCCCGCTTGATGGGCCCTGACCGTAAGAGTGGCGTTGAGCAACAACACCCCCTGATCAGCCCATCGCTCCAGATTTCCGCTCTTGGGATACGGTTTCTCAACATCAACCTTGATTTCTTTGAAAATATTGACCAGTGAAGGTGGATGAGCTATACCATCCTTTACCGAAAAACACAGTCCATTTGCTTGATTGGGCCCATGGTAGGGATCCTGGCCTATAATCACCACCTTGGTTTCCTGAAACGGACAATGGTCAAAGGCCGCAAAAATATCCTTGCCTTTGGGATAGCAGGTATACTGACTGTATTCCTGTTTCACAAATTGCACCAACTGTTTGAAATAAGGTTTTTTAAACTCTTGCTCCAAATGTGCCTTCCAGCTTGGATCAATGTTTACATCCATAAATGTTTGCTATTTTTTCTTGGTCAGTTTGAAAAGCAAATAACCGATTCCCACAATAAAGTGTAGCAGGATGATTCCCGCTATCACATAAATCAAGGTATTGTCATTGCCCATCACAAAAGAATCTATGCCCAAAAACGGCACTGTTTTTTCAAAAGTACGTATTGAATGCCTTTAAATGGTCAAGCTGGCCACAAAAACTCTTTTTCCCTCCCAAGCCAAAATCCTATCTTTACGCCGCCAGTTGAAAAAGATGCAGAACATTCACCCCAAAACACTACAGGATCTAGAATTTCCCACCGTGTTGCAGCAGGTTTCCTCTCGTTGCAATACCGAACTGGGAAAGGATGCCGCTTTGGAAGTTGCTCCGATTGATGACAAGGAAACATTGTTGGAGATTCTGGGACAGACTTCGGAGTACCTGGCCTCTTATTCGAATGACAATAGGATTCCTAACCACGGCTTTGATGGTATTAACGGCGAACTGTCCTTGTTGAAAATTGAGAACAGCACCCTTGAAATCCCAAGTTTCAGGCGAATTTCGAGCATTTGCAAGACAGTTACCATCCATCAAAAGTTTTTTAAGAAATTCAAGGAGTATTACCCCTTACTTTTTAAAAAGTCCGAAGCTTTGGAACCGAATACCGAGATTCCCACCGCCATTGACCATGTCATAGACAAGTTCGGGGAAATCAAGGATTCCGCTTCCGATGAGCTGCGGCACATCCGTTCGCAAATCAATAGTGTACGCGGCAAAATCAACCAAAGCTTTTCGGCCGCATTGGTGCGGTATCAATCTTCCGATTTTCTGGATGACATCCGTGAATCTGTTGTGGAAAACCGCAGGGTATTGGCGGTAAAAGCCATGCATCGCCGTAAGGTAAAGGGTACCGTGATGGGCAGTTCAAAGACTGGAAGTATTGTCTACATCATCCCAGAGTCTACGGTGGCCCACACCCGGGAACTCAACAATCTGGAGTTTGAGGAAAAAGAGGAAGTCCAACGTATCCTCAACCAACTCACTAATAGCATTAGGCCTTTTGCCCCGCTTTTAAAACTATATCAGACCTATCTTACGGATATCGATATTACCGCGGCAAAGGCCAAGTACGCTTCCGAAATGGACGCACTGCTTCCTGAAATCAGTGAGGAACGGGAGCTTTTTCTCAGGGATGCCTACCATCCGCTGCTGTTCTTGACCAACAAACGGAAGAATGAAAAAACATGGCCGCAGACCATTCAATTACATAAAGAAAATCGAATCATTGTAATTTCCGGACCCAATGCGGGAGGGAAAAGTATCACCCTAAAGACCATTGGACTGCTCCAGACCATGCTGCAAAGCGGCTTGTTGATTCCGGTTCACGAGCGCAGCAAAGTATGTCTTTTCGATAAGATTTTAACGGATATTGGAGATAATCAATCCATTGAAAATCATTTAAGTACATACAGTTATCGATTGAAGAACATGAACCACTTCATAAAGAAGTGCAACGACCGTACTTTGTTCTTGATCGATGAGTTTGGAACAGGAAGCGACCCCGAATTGGGAGGCGCATTGGCCGAAGCCTTTTTGGAAGTGTTCTACGAAAGGGAAGCCTATGGGGTCATTACCACCCACTACGCCAATTTGAAGGCATTGGCCAACGAATTGCCGCATGCCACCAATGCCAATATGCGTTTCAACTCCAAAACCTTGGAGCCCACATTTCAGTTGG
>JAUICT010000371.1 GCA_030429325.1 Bacteroidia bacterium | reverse complement strand
ATTTTCTTCAGGCTTGTCCTCTCCGTTTTCTCCCTGATCTCCTTGATCTTTGTTTTCGTCCTCGTTTTGCTTCCCTTCGTCCTGCTTGTCGTTATCCCCCTCGTTATTCTGATCTTGGTTTTGATCCTGATTTTGGTCCTGTTGATCCTGTTTGTCTTCGTTATCCTGATTTTGATCGTTCTGTTGCTCGTCTTGCTGTTTTTCAAGCATCTTTTTTGCTAGGGCCAAGTTGTAACGGGTCTCGTCATCATTGGGATTGCTGCGCAAGGCTTCCTTGTAGGCTTCAACGGCCTTTTCGTATTCCTTTCTCTTCATGAACACATTGCCCATATTGTGAAAGGCCTTGTGCTTTTCGAACTTGTTTTCTGCTTTTTCTCCAGCTTGTTTGTAGCGTCCAAAGGCTTCTCCAAAACTTTCACGGTTGTAGTAGGCATTTCCTAAATTGAATGGCGCCGCCACGTTCCTTTCACTCTTGGAGATGGCTTTTCTATAATTGGCCTCTGCCGCAATAAAGTCATTGGAACTTAGCTCTCCATTAGCCTCATAAGTAAGGTTTGTGGAAGCCCTAAGCGCTTTTTCGGCACCTTTGTCCGTTATTTCTTCCTGTGCCATGGTGTAGCTTGTGCATAGCACGAGAACAAACATCAATCTCATCTTAGTCATCATCATGTTCATTGAAAAGATTTAGTTTTTTTAACCATTGTGTCTTTCTGTCCAGAAGGAAAATGTCCAAAAATAGAAATAAAAGTGCTGCTCCCAGAAACCATTGAAATTGGTCTTGATATTCAGCAAATTGCTTGGCTTCAAATTCTGTTTTATCCATCTGGTTCAGTAGTTCTTTGATATGTTCCACGGCATTTTCAGTATTGGAGCCATCTATATATTCGCCATTTCCGCGATCGGCAACTTCGGTCAGTACAGCCTCATTGAGTTTGGTAATGACCACTTCGCCTTGGTTGTCTTTCTTTAAACGTTCAACAATGCCATTCCTTTTTATAGGGATGGGTGCACCCTTAGGTTTTCCTACCCCAATGGTAAAGACACGAATACCATTTTCTACGGCGCTCTCAACGGCGCTTGCCGTGTTTCCTTCGGAGTGATCCTCCCCATCGGAAACTATGAAGAGCACCCGATTGGTCTGTTCGGTATCATCATAATAGGTAGTGGCCAAATCTATGGCGGCATCAATGGCCGTTCCTTGTGATGACAACATATCGGTGTTCATACTCTGCAAGAACATTTTTGCCGCACCATAATCAGTAGTAATTGGCAATTGCGGATAGGCCTGTCCGGCATAGGCAATGATACCGATACGGTCACTTGCCAATTGATTGATGATCTCCGATACCAAACGTTTTGCCTTTTCCAATCGGTTTGGGGCAATGTCCTCCGCCAACATACTTTTGGATACGTCCACCGCAAAGACGATATCTACGCCTTCTCTTTTAACGGTTTCCAGTTTTGTGCCAATTTTAGGGTTTACCAATCCTATAATAAGTGATGATAGCCCAGCCAGTAGAAACACCAGTTTTATAACCGACTTGAAACTGGATTTGTTGGGCGCCAATCTTTTGAGCAATTTGGGGTCGGCAAAATGGCGCTGGGTCCTTTTTTTCCAGATTTGAAGAAAAAAGAAGGCCAAGACCATTACCGGAATAATGCCCAAGAGATAGAAATATGTTTTTTCATCAAACTGTATCATATACTAGATAAAGCTTTTAAAGATGGAATTGCGCAGGGCCCATTCCAATAAGAGCAATACTCCTGCCAAAAAAATCAGCGGTCGGAACTTTTCTTCGTATTTATAATATTTAAACTCTTCTATTTCTGTTTTTTCCAATTTATTGATCTCGTCATAGATTTCTTCCAATTTATCATTGTCCGTAGCCCTAAAATATTGTCCGCCAGTGACCTGTGCTATTTCCTTGAGCAATTCTTCATCAATTTCCACTTGGTGCATACCATATCGGAAGCTTCCATCCGGATTGTAACCAATGGGGGAAAGGGCATTCCCGTTGGTGCCCAGACCAATGGTGTAGGTCTTTATTCCAAATTCCACCGCCAAATCGGCCGCTGTTTTTGGTTCAATAAAGCCAGAGTTGTTTACCCCATCGGTAAGTAGGATGATGACTTTGCTGATGGCTTTGCTTTCCTTCAATCGATTTACTGAAGTGGCCAATCCCATGCCAATGGCAGTACCATCCTCCAATTCACCGTAGGTAATTTCCCTGAGTGCGTTCAGCACAATGGCCTTATCGCTGGTAATGGGTGTTTTGGTATAACTTTCGCCGGCATAGCCTACCAGACCAATACGATCGTTGGGACGTTGTTTTATGAAATCCGCAGCCACCTCTTTCAAGGCCGAAAGCCTATTGGGTTTTAAATCCCGGGCCAACATACTGGAAGAAACATCTATGGCCATGACAATGTCTATACCCTTGGTGGTCTTGGTGCGGGTGGAGATATCCTCGGTCTGTGGCCTTGCCAGGGCGGTTATGATGGCGGCCAAGGCCAAAAGCCGCATTACAAATAGAATAGGCCTCAATTTAGAAGTCCAACTGCTTACGGAGAACCCTTTGATACTTGAAATTCTCAAGGCCGCAGTTTGGTTTCTGTGTTTGAAAACATACCATAGCAAAGCCAGTGGAAGCAATAAGAGCAACCAGAAAAACTGTGGATTTGCGAATTCTATATTTTCAAACATTTATGCCTGTGTTTTAACGTCAATGGTTTCTAAAATTCTTTCCACGATTTTTTCTGAATAGGTATCATCACCTAACCAAAAAATTTCTACCTGTTGCATAAATCCGGTTCCTCCAAAGTTCAGAAGTATATAGTTGCTTTTTGGGATTTCTCCCAAAACAGGTAGTATAAAGCTTCCTGTTCCGTAAGTTTTCAAACCAGGAACTCCAGACTTGGTCTGAAATTCTTCTTGTTTGACAATAATATTTCTTGCTCCTTGGGATTCAAGACTTTTAAGATAAAATTCCACAGTTTTTTCAAAGTTTGGTTCCACATCATCCTTAAATATTGTCGAAGATGTTCTAATGCTGAACATGCCGACAGCACTACCATATTGAAAACTGCTGATATCCTTTAGTTGTTCCCTTATTTCAGGAGTAATCATTGATTCATCCCTAATCAGTACTTCAGGGGTTTCCAGTTCAACAGGGGGAAATCCGTATGAGCTAGCCACCCATTCGCCTTCCAAAAGGTCTTTGGTCGGATAGCCAAAAACGGTGTCCCTTACCTGTTTGAAACCATAATAAGCCACCGATACTCCTGCGCCTACAAAAACTAGCCCAGCAAAAATGGCAGC
>JAUICT010000370.1 GCA_030429325.1 Bacteroidia bacterium | reverse complement strand
CAAAGGGATTGTGGAAATAAAATCTATGATACCATAAAAACTGAAAATGTATTTCCATGGCTTTTTAATACTAATGATACGGGCTATATATTCTAGCGAAAAGAAGATGGTTACACACCACTCCAAGGCTAGTAAAATTTGATGGTAACGTTCGTCTATTTCCTTGACGGTTTCCAACATGACCAGAATTACACTGAGGATAATCAGGAAAAATAGGACCATGTCGAACAATTTTCCCATTGGGGTGTCCGCCTCATAAATGATTTCATGAAGTTTATTTCTCCATCCAGAATGTGCGTTCTGCTCTTTCAAGTTGTAGGAGTTAATGCTATGGTCTTGATTCTATTTTTCTTTCTTAAATAGGATTCAATGATAAAAGTAGTGTTCTCATCGCTGCTCATAGGGGTCATTATGGATTCCAATATATGAATATTATTCATTTGATGATTCAATTCCACATACCCAAAACCTTGCAGATGACCATTTTTGATGAGCAAAAAGCTTCGCTCCCCTGTTTCCCGACCACGGTCTATCAAAGCAACATTCTTTTCCAAAATACTGTATTTGTCCAACACCTCCATTATCCTTTCATTACATTGTTGTGGATTGACATCATCTCCATTTTCGGGTGTTTTTGCAAAAGAAGAAGAGCACAGATTAAACTCAGACTGTATTCTTTCCAAAAAATTCTTGGCGGAAACAGCACCACTGAACCCCATTTTTAGTTTTGCCTTAGAGCTGCCATTTTCTATGCCAACAAGAATATGGTCAGAGCCATTCTTGCTAAAACTCACCACATGCGAAAAAAGATTTCTTCTGGTAATGTTGTTATGTCGTGGATTGGTTTTTTGCAATTCTTGATATTCTTTAAGGAGTGCGATGAGTTCACTGCCCGTAGGTTCATAGGTGACTCTTTTGGTCTCTTTTTGCAATCTCCTTGCGAGACTGCCCACATTGGTAAAATGTTGGTTGACTCTTTTTTTGATGTTTGTGGTCTTCCCTATAAAAATAACTTGCCCGTCTTTGTCGTGCATATAATACACCCCAGTTTCAGAAGGTAAGGAATTAACCATATCCAGTTGGTTGTGGGAGAGTTCCCCGTGGGCCGCTTCCCGGATAACCTCTTGGACGATGCCTTTGCCTGAATCCTTGTTCAGTAGTAATTTAAAGAGTTTCAGGGTAGCTATGGCATCTCCATTGGCCCGATGCCTGTCGCTCATTGGAATACCCAAGGAGCGGGCAAGTTTGCCCAAGCTATGCGATTCTGCTTCAGGGATTAATTTTTGGGAGAGATCAACTGTACATAGCGTTTTTCGCTGATAATCGTACCCTAATCGCCTAAACTCTGTCCTAAGAATACGATAATCAAATTGTGCATTATGTGCCACCAAAGTGGCGCCATCCGTAATCTCAACAATCCGTTTGGCCACTTCATGAAATTTTGGGGCGGAACGGAGCATTTTATCGTTGATTCCGGTTAGTTTTGATACAAAAGGCTGAATTTCCCGTTCTGGATTGATCAAGCAGATGAACTTGTCCACCACTTTATGTCCATCGAACCGATGAATGGCAATTTCCATGATGCCTTCTTCATTGTATTTTCCTCCGGTGCTTTCAATGTCGAGTATGGCGTACATGAAACTGTTTTGGTGTTTTTAGGAATAGTTTCTATCTCCAAAGATACTACTTCCAATGCGTACCATGGTGCTTCCTTCCTCAATGGCCAGCCCATAATCCCCGCTCATACCCATGGATAGCACTGAAATATTGGGAAGTTCCTGCTTAAGTTTTTCGAAAATGGATTTAAGGCTTGCAAATTCTTTTCGAACCTGGTTTTGGTTTGAGGTAAAGGTAGCCATACCCATCAATCCCATAATCGTTATGTTTTCCATGGCTTTGAATTCTTCGGACTGAATAAGTTCCTTTAACTCCGCCTCATCCAACCCAAATTTAGTGTCTTCCTCTGCAATGTGCATTTGCAAAAGACAAGGAATCACCCGATCATGCTTTTGGGCCTGCTTGTTAATTTCTTTGAGCAGCCTAAGACTGTCCACACCATGAATCAAAGACACAAACTCAGCCATATATTTGACCTTGTTACGTTGAAGGTGTCCAATCATGTGCCATTCAATATCCTTGGGCAAGGTTTCCCATTTGGCAACCATTTCCTGCACCTTGTTCTCGCCAAAGACCCGTTGCCCCACTTCATAGGCCTCCAAGATAGCTTCATTGGGCTTGGTCTTGGAAACCGCTACCAAGGTTACTCCATCGGGCAATTCTGTTTTTATGTTTTTAAGCTGTTCTTTAATCGACATAAAGACGTATTATAATTCGTAAATAGCCAATCCGCTCCGTAGTTTGGGTTCAATATAGGTGCTCTTGGGTGGCATCACCAAACCGGCATCGGCAATAGACTTTATTTCTTCAATAGTAATGGGTACCAGACTGAAACCCACGGCAAATTTCCCTTCATCCACACAGTCCTTCATTTTAATAAGGTTGTGCTTGCCGTAGCCGTAGGAAATCCGTTTGTCGTTTCTAAGGTCGGTTATTCCCAAAATAGGCTCAAGAATGGTCTTGTACAGGATTTGGGTGTCCAATCTACTCAGTGCATCGGTAAAAGTGTAGTTGGTCCTTCTAAGATAGAGCGAATAGAACTCACCTTCCAAATACATGCTAAAATGATGTTTTTTGGTCGGCTTGTAAAGTCCATCTTCCCGTTTTTCAATTCGAAAATACTCGTCCAACTTGATTAAAAATTCTTTTTTGGTATGACCATTCAAATCTTTGACCATACGATTGAACTCATAAATCTTGATTTGGGATTCAGGAATAAGGTAGGCCATAAAGAAATTATAGGCTTCCTTACCTGTATGTGCCTTGTTTTGGGTCTCCATTTTTTTGGCCAAAAGGTTGGATGAAGCACTGCGGTGGTGACCATCAGCAATATAAAGTGCCTCCATTTGGGTAAAGGCAGCCTCTAAGCTTTTGATGGTTTCCTTATCTGAAATTTTCCAGAGTTTATGGTTAACACGGTCCGTAGTGGAAAAAGCGTATTCTGGTTGTTTCTGGATTTCTTGTTGGAAAATGGCATGAATGAAATCATTGTCCGTGTAGGTCATCAATACAGGCTCCGCATTAAAGCCAACGGTGTGCAGATAGTCCGCAAATAACCGCTCTCTATGTTGAATGGTATCTTCATGCTTTTTGATGACATCCTTTCTATAATCGGCAACGCTGCAGGCGCAGAAGAACCCTAAGCTTTTAAAATCCCCTTTTCCTATTTGGTAGAGATAAAAACAAGCTTGATCATCTTTTTGGA